>DASTQK010000221.1:0-2501 GCA_035761765.1 Rubrobacteraceae bacterium | reverse complement strand
ACGGCGCCAGGAAGCAGAGCTTGCTCCAGAGCATGGTGACCTCGTCGTCTCGCACTCCGCAAGTCAGACCGGCGCCCCGCAACTCCTCGCACAGGGCCTCCGCGCGTGCCCGTGTTGCCGGCATCGGCGCGACCTGCACTTCCGCGAACGCAGAGAGATGCCGGACTCGCCCAGGCCCAGCCTTCTCGGCTTCCACCTGTATAGCCCCCGGAAGGACCCGCTCGGGGCCGTAGCGCTCGCGAAGCTCTCCGACGTGGTCGATGCCGTTGAGCAGTGGCACCACGATCGCACCGCCCAGCTCATCCGGAGGGATGGCCTCGAGTGCCGCCTCGAGCGCCGTCGCCTTGACCGTGATCCAGACGATGTCGAAGGCCTCCTCGAGCCGTTCGGCGACCCGCACCGGCGCCTCGAAGCCCCCGAGCGCCTCGCTCTGAACGTTCAACCGATCGGGGTAGTAGTCCCTGCGCCCGGGCCGAACGAGCAGGGTCATCGGATGACCGGCTTTCGAGAGCGCACCGCCCACAAGACCGCCGACCCCGCCCGCTCCGAGAACTGCGTACCGCATAACCCACCCCCGTCGACTTCGTGCTTCATTCTATATGAGACTCCCTGAACCCCGGAGGAATGCTATGCACAGAACCGCGAACAAAAGAATCGCAAGCCCCTGATCCGCCAGGAAGGCATCCATGCTAGCTCGCCCCTCGGTATGGTTCAATGAAGGCATGAAGTTCGGCATCTCCACGTTCGTGACCGACGAGGGGATCGCACCGGGAGCCCTGGCCCGAGCGATCGAAGAGCGCGGCTTCGACTCGCTGTTCATCGCCGAGCACACCCACATCCCCCTCAGCAGAGAGACCCCCTGGCCTCGCGGCGGAGAGCTGCCGCGAAGGTACTACCGAACCCTGGACCCCTTCGTCGCGCTCACCGCTGCTGCCGCTGCAACCGAACACCTGCTGCTCGGCACCGGTGTAGCCCTGGTTGTGGAGCGGGATCCGATCATCACGGCCAAGGAGATCGCGAGCCTCGACCTCGTGTCCGGGGGCCGGGTGATCTTCGGCGTCGGCGCGGGCTGGAACCGCGAGGAGATGGAGAACCACGGCACCGACCCGCGAACCCGCGGCAAGCTGATGAACGAGCGCATCAGGGCGATGATAGAGATGTGGACCAAAGACGAACCGGAGTTCCACGGCCGGTACGTGGACTTCGACCCCATCGGCATCTGGCCCAAACCGCTGCAGAAGCCTTACCCGCCAATCTACGTCGGAGGCGGGAGTCCAGCGTTCGAGAGGATCGCCCGGCTAGGCGACGCCTGGCTCGCGAACGGGCTTCTGCCAGGCAAGCTCGAGCCGATGATGGGCGAGTTGCGACAAGTCGCCGGCAGGGACGTGCCGGTGAGCGTGTTCAACGCGTCCACCGATCCCGAAGACCTGCAGGCATACGCGCGTCTGGGAGTAGAGCGAGTGCTGCTCGGGCTGCCGACCCTGGCCAAAGGCGAGACCTTCGACCATCTCGACGAGCTCGCTCAGCTTGCCACAGATACTCGCTGAAAGGATTCGTCCGCGACCTTGCGGGCGTAAACCACACACTGGTGGAGCTACGCGACTGCGTCTACCCTGAACTGTGTATCCGTAGTAACCAGTCTGAGAGGAGAGGCGACAGGGCAATACTTGTGGGACTGATCTACAACCTGCCTCCAGACACGCGAGGACTACCGGAGAGAGTAGCCTCCAGGTCTCCATCGTTACGCCTGTTCGAACTGCCGCGGGTGCTCCTCGTAGCCCGCCTCCTCCAGTGTTCCGGCCCCCGCGTAGATCACGAGCATGACGGCTGGCTCTTCGGTGTCGTTGCGGACGCCATGCCACTCAGACTGGGCGATGAACACAGCATCGCCCTCTTTCAGGCGTACTGGCTCTCCTTCGGAGAGGGCCAGACACGAGCCCTCGAGCACGTACATGATCTGCTCTGCGTTGGGGTGCCGGTGCAGCAGGTGAACCTTGCCAGGCGGCAATTCCGAGGAGAGCAAGACGATCCCACGGGCCCCGGCATCATCTTTGTTGACGACGTTCCTTACGATCAAGCCCTCCTGGTCAGGCCTAGTCATCACCTCGGCGGCGACGTCCCGGATGTTCTTTATCTCCACGGTGTTCTCCGATCCGTCAGAGTGAGGTGCTTTCGAGATCGACAGCTCAGCCCATGACGAGCAGCACCCTGCCTGCTGCCTCGCCGCTCTCAACCCGCGCGTAGGCCGTCCCCGCCTGCTGTAGGGAGTAACGCTCGGCGACTGGCGGCGCACGAAGGGCCCCTTCGTCGAAGCCCGGCCGCAGGCTTCTCAGGACGGTGGCGCTCTCTTCGGCATTCAGGAAAGACGTCATCAGCCCGAGGAGGCGAAGCCCCTTGCGGTAGAAGTCGAACAGGTTGAATGAGACGTGCTGCTTGCCTGGAGTCGTCGTGATGACGACCATGCGCCCCTTCTCGGTGAGGCTGTTCAGGGCCGGTTCGAA
>DASTQK010000220.1:0-2420 GCA_035761765.1 Rubrobacteraceae bacterium | reverse complement strand
GATCTCCTGCGCCGCCAGACTACAGCGGAGGAGCCCTCAGAGCGCAAGGGGCTCTGGCGACGGCTCTTCGGCAGCTAGTCAGCACGACCTCTTCGAGCGGTCGTGCTCGTCAGGCGTTTCGGTTCACAGATCCGGTCCTTGTGGCACGGGGCTTCTCGAAGTTGAGCGTGAAGGCCGGGAAACCGCCGAAACGCCTGACGAGCCGGAAGCCTGCGGCCTCTATTTCGCGCCGGATCGTGGCGGGTCGCCTGTGATCCGGGTCGCCGAAGATCTCGGTCACGGAGAGCACGCCGCCAGGCTTTAGCGCCCGGTAGAGCTCTCGCGCGGCAGCCCGGCGGTGGCGCACCTCGCCGAAGACCATGGCGAGCAGGACCCGGTCGAACCCCGCCTCGTCTAATACGCCATCGCCGAGTATGGCCTGCACGGGCCGTACGTTCGAGATGCTCCGTGCCTCAAGCCGCCGCTGCAGCTTCCCGAGCATCTCGCGCTGGCCGTCGAGGGCTACGACCTCCCCCTCCGGTCCCACGGCCTCTGCCAGAGGGATGGTCAGGCGCCCGGGACCGCAACCCGCATCGAGGATGCGCATGCCAGGGACGACTTCGAGGCGACGGATCAGACGCCCCGGACCCACGAAGGCGTTCACGAGACGGTTCTCGAACAGGAAGGTGAGCCGGGGCGGGTGCATCATCGGCCGTCTTCGCTGCCGCAGAAAGGCGAGCACGGCCGCTAACGCGACGACCGTGAGCGAATAACGCAGAGTCCTCTTCATGCCGAGCGTACCAGCGGCGACCGACTCAGCGGCTCGTATCGACGATCGGGGTCTTTATCTTCCAGCCTCCTCACCCGTCAGGACGGAGACCTCTTCCAGTCCGAGCGGCTCGCGGCGCGGAGCGCCGCCCAGGGTCATACGCCGCACGAAACCGGCGCCCGCGGGACTCGGCCGGTAGGAGGGGAAGGTGAGGAGCGCGTAGCGGCCCGGGCCACGCCTGCGGGCGGGACGGTGCTCGATCCAGAGCATCGGGCGCGGCAAGTCCGGCAGCTCGCCAATGAAGTGCTCCAGGATCACCTCCGCAGCTAGCTGCTCAGCCATCTCCGCGACGCCAGCCCCCCCGACCCCCGGCAGCTCCTCGCAGACGACCACCGGAGCGTCGCCTTCCTCGCCCTCGTAGATGCGGATCCAGCAACACCCTGCCGCGAACGAGTAGCCCCTCCTGTGGCGTATGTACTCGTAGCTCAGGTCCATCTCACGCCCAGCTCCTTACCCGGCCGCCACGCCTTCCCTCGGACTCACGACCCGGTCCACCACGCCGTACTCGACAGCCTCCCGCGCCCCCATTATGTAGTCGCGGTCGGTGTCGCGCTCGATCTTCTCGAAGGACTGGCCCGTCGCCTCGGCCAGGATCTCGTTCATGCGCCGCTTGGTGCGCACGAGCTCCCGCGCCTGTATCTCGACGTCCGAAGCCTGCCCTCCAGGCCCTCCCTGCACCCACGGCTGGTGCAATAGTACCCGCGTGTTCGGCAGCACGTTGCGCTTCCCCTTGGTCCCCGCCGCTAGCAATACGGCGGAGATGGAAGCCGCCATACCCAGAGCGGTCGTGACCACGTCCGCGTTGACGAAGCGCATCGTGTCGTAGACGGCGAGCCCAGCCGTGACGCTGCCGCCAGGCGAGTTTATGTACAGGTTGATGTCCTGCTCGGGGTCCTCGGAATCCAGGTGCAAAAGCTGCGCGATGATCGCGTTCGCTACCTGATCGTCGACCGGCGTCCCGAGGAAGACGATCCTGTCGTTCAATAGCCGCGAGTATACGTCCATCGTCCGCTCCCCACGCGGACCAGTCTCCGTCACATAGGGAACAACTAGCCTCGGGTCAACGCTCATCTCCTCATGCCTCCTTGCTAGCCAACGCGCTATACTGCAAGAGCGTAGCACTGTCGTGGTGTTTTAGCAAGATTTGTGTAGTGTTTTTGGAGGTGAAGGAAATGGACCTACCCTATTTGCGGGACCTGCGGCGGCGGGCGATCCTGAGCCAGGAAGAGCTGGCTACGAAGAGCGGGGTAGCGAGGGACACGATCTCCAAGCTGGAGACCGGCCAGCGCAGGGCCTATCCGTCCACGATTCGCAAGCTAGCCGCTGGTCTCGAGGTACAGCCGCGGATGCTCCTCGGCGGCGTCGAGTATCTGGACGAGGAAGCGGCTGAGAACCCGTCCGAGGAGCCGAAGAAAGAGAAAGACAGGAGGATAGGGTTCTAGTCTAAAGGTCTGGCGCGTGCGGCTCGGACTGCGGTGGTTGGCGGCGCTCGGGAAGTTTAACTCGGCGAACGAAGGGTAGTATCCGGACAAGGATTATGTTAAGTCACGTTAACATATACTTGGGGGATCCAACGTGGAAGGTGCGCTTGTCCTGTTCGTGGATGACAGAC
>DASTQK010000219.1:0-3315 GCA_035761765.1 Rubrobacteraceae bacterium | reverse complement strand
CTGGGAGAAGTAGAGGTTCTCGAGGTCGACGCCGATAGCCTGGGCGTAGGTCGGGTCCAGGGCGTGCTCGGCGTCGATGAAGGCGGCGAGCCCCCCCGCCTTCTGCGCCTCGGCGATGATGTGCAGGGCGAGGGTCGTCTTCCCGCTCGACTCGGGACCGAAGATCTCGACTATCCGGCCCCTGGGGACGCCGCCGACGCCGAGTGCGAGGTCGAGGGCCAGGGCTCCGGTAGGGATGGAGGCGACGCTCTGGCGCTCCTCGTCGCCCATGCGCATGATCGACCCCTTCCCGAACTGCCGCTCTATCTGGGAGATTGCGGCGTCTATAGCCTTGCTCTTATCCAATGCATCCTCCAAAAAGCGCGTGTGCCTGCAGGTTATGTAATCGGCATGTACTGCGCCTGATTATACTGTAGGGGTCTCGGGCTCCCAAGGGGTTTCCGTGATGCCTTTCAGTTCGCAGTCTTCAGGGTGTAGTTCCTGGCGACGACCTCACCGGCATCCCCAAGCGCGCCCGCGTCCTGGCCGTTGACCTCGACCCCGACCGCGCCTGCGTTCCCGGTCTTGATGCTTACCTCCCGCTTCGCCTCGAAGCTCCGGGAGAAGCCGGGCTGGGCGATCTGTTCGTAGGCCAGCCTGCCGTCTGCCAGGACGCTCAACCACGACGGGTCGCCCTCCACGCTAACCACGACCGAGAGCGTCTCCGGTTGGGGCTCGGGCCGGTCAGGTGCGCTGTTCTCGGGTGGGCTGTTCTCGGAGGGTGCATTTGCGGGCGGCTGCGGGTTATCGGCTACGTGTTCCCTGGCCTCCCGAGCATCGGGGCTCCCATCGGGGCTCCCTTGCGGGCGCTGAGCGCCCAGGCCCACGTAGTAGAGGGAGCCGACGACGGCGGCCACCAGGAGGAGGGCGACGAGCACATTCAGGACCGTGGACCAGGAGATCCCGCGCCTCTCCTTCCCGTTCAATTCGCCGGGGTTGATCAGGGGTTTATCGAACTCGCTCGTCTTCGGCGTGCCGTAGGCGAAGGTGCGTTCGCGCCTCGACCTCCTGCGGTCCTTCAGCTGGCGGGCGAGGTCATCGCCGTCGAGGCCGAGGTAGTTCGCGTAGGTCTTCAGGAACCCGCGGGCGTAGACCGCGTCGGGAAGGACCCCGAAGTCCTCGCGTTCGAGGCCGTCGAGGTAGCGTTTGCGGATCTTGGTGGCGTACTCGGCCTCGTCGAGGGTGAGGCCCCTCTGCTTGCGAGCCTTCTCCAGAATTGCCCCGATCTTCGCTTCGCCGTTCGGGGTCTGGAAAGTGCCGCGATCGTCTTTCATGGCTTCTATCAGCCTATCACAAAGCTAGCGATCTTCGCCGGGTGCCTCCGCGCCGCCGTTGGCGCCGAAGAGGCTCTCGAGGTCGAGCTCGGTAGCCACGACCGATCGGGCCTTGGATCCCTCGTACGGCCCGACCACTCCCTTGCGCTCGAGCGCGTCGATGATCCTCCCGGCCCTCGAGTACCCCACCCTGAAACGGCGCTGCACGGCGCTCACCGAGGCCTGTTGCGTCGCCACGACGAAGCTGGCCGCCTCCGGCAGGAGCTCGTCGTCGGGCTCCTCGGAGGCCTTCGGGTCTTCTTTGGGCTCGGTGACCTCCTCGACGTAGGTCGGCTCGGCGCGCCCGCGGCTCGCGTCGGCCGCCGCCGAGACAACCCGCTCCACCTCCCTCTCGGAGATAAAAGCCCCCTGGACCCGGGAGGCCCGCACGGCGGAGACCGGCTTGAAGAGCATGTCGCCCATCCCGAGCAGGGCCTCGGCGCCTACCGAGTCCAGGATCACCCGGCTGTCCACCTGGCTGGAGACGGCGAAGGCCACGCGGCTCGGGATGTTGGCCTTGATCATTCCGGTTATGACGTCGACGCTGGGGCGCTGGGTGGCTACGACGAGGTGAATACCCACGGCCCTGGCCTTCTGGGCGATCCGGATCACCGCGTCCTCGACCTTGGCCGCAGCCTGCATCATCAGGTCTGCGAGCTCGTCTATGACTATGACGACGTAGGGCATCTGGACCTCGCTGCGGGCGTTGTAGCCGTGCAACGAGCGCACCCCTTTCTTCTCGAGCACCTCGTAGCGCCGCTCCATCTCGGCCACGGCCCACGCTAGCGCGTTGGCCGCCTTCTTTACGTCGGTGACGACCGGGGTTATGAGGTGTGGTATGCGGGCGAAGTGGGAGAGCTCGACCCTCTTGGGGTCGATGAGCACCATCTTGACCTGCCGCGGGTCCGTAGTCAGCAGCAGAGAGGTGAGCAGCGCGTTGAGCATGACGCTCTTGCCGCTCCCCGTAGTGCCCGCGACAAGCAGGTGCGGCATGTCGGCCAGATCGAAGTACACCGCCCGCCCGGAGATGTCCTTACCCAACCCCACAGGCAGCGTCCAGTCGTTGCCCTCCGGGTACTCCAGGAAGACGTCTCCGAGGGTGACCTGCGCGGGACGCGTGTTCGGCACCTCGACGCCGACGGCGCTCTTGCCGGGGATGGGAGCGAGGATCCTGACCTCCGTCGCGGCCAGCGCGTACGCTATGTCCTGCTGCAAATTGCGCACCTTGCCGACCTTGACCCCGCTTCCGAGCCTGAGCTCGTAGCGAGTGACCCTTGGTCCGATGACGGCCCTGACCACCTGCGCCTCCACCCCGAGGGCCGAGAGAGACTGCGTGAGCCGGCGGCTGGTCTCCTCGACGTCGTGCTGCGGCCCGCCGCGCCCGAGGGCGAGGAGCGACGGTGACGGCGCCGTGTACTCGCCGGGGGCGACCTCGCGCTCCTCACCGAAGCCCGTAACCTCCGAGCGCCCGGGCAACACGATCTCGAGCTCCCTCGTCTTCTCGGTCTCCAACGCCTCTGCCGGCTCGTACGGCGGCGGAGGTGTCTCTTCCGGGAGCCCACCTCTCTCTGCGCTACCCGCCGAGCGGTCATCTTGCTCGGCGAGCCGGCTCTCGCGCCGGTCGCGCAGCCACTCGAGAAGGCGCTCTCCCCTACCCCGCACCGCCGTGATAGCTGCAACCGGAGTCGTTCCGGTGAGCAGAGAGAGCCCCACGGCGTACATCACGAGCAGCGCAAGCGCCGCCCCGATAGCGCCCCCCGCCCAGTCCACGGCGCCGTAGACACCACTCCCCACCACACCGCCCGCCTCGGTGTAGGACTCCCTCGCAAAACGCGCCCTGTCAGGCATCCGCGCAGCGAGCGTCGTCGCGGCCGCGACGAGGAGCAGCAAGGCGCCCAGGGCCACCCTGCCAGAGAGAACCCGGACCAGGAGGAGAAGACCACCGACGGCCGCGGTCGGGCCG
>DASTQK010000218.1:0-3865 GCA_035761765.1 Rubrobacteraceae bacterium | reverse complement strand
CAACGCTCGAGGCCGCGTCGTAGCACGGTCCGGTACGTAGCCTCGTTGGCAACATAAGACGACCATAGTAAGGGTCCCGCTACGGCTCTTTGTTCAAACCACGCTACCGGCGCAAAGCGCCCCTAGCCCGGGGACTCAATTATTTGGTTGGTATGTCCAGCGCCAGCAACGGTAGTATGCGCTTTCGGCCGTCGAGCTCGTAGGTAGTCTCGCCCACCCGCCTCGCGCCCATCCGCCTGTAGAAGCCCTCTGCGTTCGGGTCCGCCTCGATCCCCAGCGTTTCGGCACCCAGGTCAGCAGCCCTTCCCGCCGCGTGCTCCAACAGTGCGCGACCGACCCCCGTGCCCATCCGCTCCGGAAGCACCCACAGGTGCTCGAGCTCTATCCTACATCCCTGTCCGACGAGGGCGTAGAAGCCAACCGGCTCCCCCTCGACGAGGGCCGCGTAGACCTCGTTCTCTTCGACGAACTCGGGGGTAATGGTAAGTCCCTCGCGCCAGCGCTCCATCCAGCGCTTGGGATAGCCCCAGTGGCGCTTGGCGGCGTATGCGATGAGGCTGAGCACCCCGGCATCGCCCCATCCAGCCCTGACAATCTTCATGATAAAACCTGATGCCCGAAGCCTACAAAGCTACTTCGTCCACTCGCGCGAGGTGACGACTTCGACATCTACGGGGACTTTCTCCAGGATCTCCTCGCCGGCCCGGATCATGGCCCTCCTCGTCCTCTCGGAGACCTCGCTCGAGATGCCCTCCTCGCACTCGACCACGAACTCGTCGTGGATGCAGTTTATGAGGCGAGCGTCGAGGCCTTCCAGCTCCTCTCGCACGTAACCGAGAGCGAGCTTGGCGATGTCGGACGCCGCCCCCTGGATGGGATAGTTCATCGCCTCGCGGCGCATCGCCCCCCGGTCGTCGGCGACGGGGTCCATGCCGAACTTCCTCACACGCCCTGCGAGAGTGCGCAGCGTGCGGTCCCTCATAGCGCGGTTCGCCGTGCGTTGCAGAAAGCGCTGGACCTTCGGGTAGTTGGCGAAGTACTCGTCTATGAGCTGGCGGCCCCGCTCCTCGTCGGTGCCGAGTTGGGCCGAGAGGCTCCTCGCGCCCCGGCCGTACATCAGGCCAAAGTTAATGCGCTTGGCGTCCGAGCGCTGCTCTCTGGTTACCTCTTCCATCGGCACGCCGTACATCGTCGCCGCGGTCAGACGGTGCAGGTCGTCTCCCCTCTGAAAGGCCCCGACGAACGCCTGGTCGTCGGAGACCTCGGCCAGGATCCTCAGCTCTATCTGCGAGTAGTCGGCGATGACGAGGACGTTGCCCTCCTCCGCTACGAAGCAGCGTCTGAACTCGTCCTCGTGCGGTATCTGCTGGATATTTGGATTCGTGCAGGCTAATCTTCCGGTCGGCACGCGGCACTGCAGGAAGTTGGCGTGGATGCGCCCGGTCTTCGGGTGGATGAAGCTCGGGTAGGTCTCCAGGTAGGTGCCGAGCTTCTTCTGCAGCTCGCGGTACTCGAGGAGCGCTCTAGCCGCCGGGTGCTCGATCTTGAGGAGCGTCCACACCTTCGTGTCGGGGAGCTCTATGTCTAGAGTGCGGAAGGCGTCGGTGATCTGCTTCGGGCTGTTGAGGTTGAGGCGGGGACCGAGGCCCTCCAGCGGCAATACCCCTTCCGGCGGCGGGAAGAAGGACTCGAGGTGCTCGGCCGCCCGGTCCCTGCGCTCGCGGACGGTCTTCTCGAGCTCCTTCCAGCGTGCGACGTCGAGCTTGACGCCCGCGAGCTCCATCTCGGAGATCGCCGCGACCGCCCGGAACTCCACCCCCGAGATGTAGCCGAGCCCTTCCTCCTCCAGCCTCTCGGCGAGCCGCTCGCGCAGGGGTAGCAGGATCGCGGCATCCCGCGCGGCGTACTCGAGCTGGGCCCGGCTGAGCTCCCCGGACCAGTCCGCGCGCCGCTCGGACTTGTCCACGGCCTCGTCCAGATACCGCTCCGCCACGGCCTCCAGAGCGTAGGAGGCCCCGTACTCCCCGCCGTCGAGTAGCTGCGCGGCGAGCATCGTGTCAAAGATGGGGGAGAGCGAGATGCCGTGCTCGGCGAGCAGGAACTGGTAATCGAATTTGGAGTTGTGGAAGGCCTTTACGGGTCCGCCCTCGAGCACGCCTCTGAGGGGGGAGAGGTCCCGGACCGCGAAGGCGTCAACTACGAACGTCTCGTCGGGGGTCGCGAGCTGGAGCAGGCGCGTCTTGCCGTCTCTGGGGCTGAGATCGGTCGTCTCGATATCCGCGCCCAGGGCTTCGGCGCCCGCGAGGCGGTCCGCGACGTCGCTCAGCTCGCCCGCGCCGGTGACGAGCCGGTAGCTCGTTGTGCTTTCTTCCATGGAGCGATTCTACAGGATAAAGCGCCTACATCTGGGTTCACCGTCTATGGGGTAAACTCTCTGTCACATGGGCGGCTCGTTCAGGATAGGTCGTGCGTTCGGCATAGAGGTGAAGGTACACTGGACCTTCTTCCTGCTCCTGGCCTTCTTCGCTTACCTGGGGTACCAGGAGACGGGGAGCCTCGCGAACTCGGTCGTCACCTCCGCCATCATCTTGGCGCTGTTCGTCTGCGTGCTGCTGCACGAGTTCGGCCACTCCCTCGTCGCTCAGCGGCTCGGCCTCGAGGTCCCGGACATAACGCTCCTTCCCATCGGCGGGATCGCCCGGCTCAAGTCCCTCCCCGAGAAGCCCTGGGACGAGGTCAAGATCGCTATCGCGGGGCCGCTCGTCAACGTGGCGCTCGCCCCTATCTTCTTCGCCGGGGCGCTCGCGTTCGGGGCCGACCTCTCGTCCCCCGTAGACATCATACGGGTGAGCTCGTTCGGCCAGATCCTCGCCTACCTCGGTTTCATCAACGTCGCCCTCGTCGTCTTCAACCTCATACCCGCCTTCCCGATGGACGGCGGGCGCGTGCTGAGGGGTCTGCTAGCCACCCGTCTCGGCCCGGTCCGGGCTACAGATATCTCTTCGGCCGTCGGTCAGTTCTTCGCCGCCGCCTTCTTCCTGATAGGGCTGCTGGGGGGCAGCATCCTGCTCGCCCTCATCGCGGTCTTTATCTTCTTCGGAGCGGGTGGGGAGGCGCAGATGGTCAGGCAACGCGAGCTGATGCGCGGTCTTCTGGTCTCCGACGTCATGGGCAGCCGTCGTCGCACGGAGACGGTCAGCCCATACCACACCTTCGGGCAGGTCCTCGACATGGTTATACACGGCTACCAGGAGGACTTCCCCGTAGTGGACGAGAGCGGTAGCCTGGTCGGGATGATCACGCGCAACGAGATCATGGCTGCAGCCCACTCTCCCGAGCGCTACGCGAGCGTTCGCGACGTGATGAAGACGGAATTCCCGACGATATCGCCCGACTCCGACCTCTTTACCGACGGCGCGCGCATCCTGCAGGAGAGCGGCCTGAGGGCCCTGCCCGTCGTCAAAGCGGGGGATCTCGTCGGGATGCTGACCATAGACGATATCGGGCAGGCTGCTCTCTTGCGCGACCTCCGCAAGCAGCAGTCCTAGGGAGCCCCCGTGCGTGTAGTCTCGCTCCTGCCGAGCGCCACCGAGATGGTCCACTTCGCCGGCGCGGGCGACGCTCTGGTCGGAGTGACCCACGAGTGCGATTACCCGCGAGGCGTCGAGAGGCTGCGGCTCGTCGAGGGAGTCGAGGTCCTGGCCCATCTCCTGCACCCGGAGGTCTTCCCCGGTGTTCGGGCTGAAGGACAATAACTCGAGAACGTGGCGAGACCACTGACGGCCATCGAAGAGGGGACAGGCACGAGCGCGGTCGCCCAGGCATAGCGGCAAGCACCTAGAGACACACGCTCGCGGGACCGTGG
>DASTQK010000217.1:0-8039 GCA_035761765.1 Rubrobacteraceae bacterium | reverse complement strand
CCTCGGGGTGCGTGTAACCCTTCTGCTGTATCTCCTGCTCTGTCATCTCAATGTCTCCTCTCGCCTACACCAAGCTTGCGGGTGCCATTCTAAACTATCCCCGACGGAGTATGTCGGGTTTCGGGGATCAGCCGGTTCGCCCGGCGCCGAGCTCCCCGACGGGAGACGCGGGGGCGGGATCCCGGGCGTTCAGGTACCCGAGCGCGAGGATGGCTCCCCAGAGGAAGGCGAAGCCCAGGATCTGGTTGGCGCTCACCCCCGCCCCGAGGAAGACCCAGTTCAAGATAACTGCCGAGGCGGGGAAGGATATCTCCGCGAGCGTGGCGTACGAAGCCTTGGTGCCTGAGAGGCCCCGGTAGTAGAGGAGCAGGGCGATTAGCCCGGGCACGAGGGCGAGCAGGAAGACCCGCGCCGGCTCGACCGCGAACCCGGCGCCCAGCTCCCCGAGCGAGCCCTGCAAGAGCACGATAACCCACAGGACGGGGAGTGCGAGGAGGAGGCGAGCCCCTGTCAGGGTGTGGAAGGGCATGTCTTTAAGGACGAAGCGTCCAAGCGCGGTCGAGGAGCCCCAGAGGATCGCAGCCCCCAGAGTGAGGAACGCCGGGAGGGCCTGGACGCTGCCGAGCGCCTCGAAGGGCTCTGCGAGGCCGTCGAAGGAGATAAGGTAGGCTCCCAGGATCGCCACCGCGAAGCACGGCCAGTAGGTCCACCTCAGGCGCTCGCGCAGCAGGACGTGGGCGAGGGCTATGGCGAATAGAGGCTGGGTCTTCTGGAGCAGGATCACGACCGTCGGGTTGCCCAGGACGAAGGCGGTCGTGAAAAGTAGAGTCGCGAGCGCGGACCCGCCCCAGGCGATGATCAGCAGGGCGACCCACTGCGAGGCTCGCAGGCCCGCCAGGATTCCCCACCCGAGCACGACGGCCGGCACGGAATACAAAAGGAGCACGAGATGCTCCGAGAGCACGATCGCCGCCGGCGACATGACTTCCAGGAGCGGTACCCGCAAGACCGCGTCCGTGCCCCAGAGAGCAGCCCCGAAGGCTACCAGCAATACCCCGACGAAACCACCGTTTCTCCAGCCCAAGCCCACCCCTTCCAGATCGTTCGCCCCGGCAATGATACCGCTCTGCAGAGATGGGGTTGAAGCGCCCCGGGGGAGCACGCTCCGACTGAGCCTCAGTCCCTGTAGACCAGGAGATCTTCCAGCGGCCGCCGCCCTCGGCGCCTGGGCGGGTCCCCGTGTGCGTAACCGAGCGTGAGCAGCGCGTGGGGGACGAGCTTCGTGTCGAGGTTGAGAGCCTCTACTACCTCCTCCGGGCAGAAGAGCGGGGCGCACATCCAGCCTGCGTCGAGCCCGCGGTCGTAGGCGGCGAGAAGCATGTTCTGCGCCGCCGCGCCGAGCGACTGGACGGCCATGGTGGTCTCGCTCTGCTGGCGGCCTGCGTCGGGGTAAGCGTCGAGGTCCTCGAGGTACAGGCACAGGAGGACGAGGACGGGTGCGTCGAGGAGCCGCCGCCGCGAGTTTCCGAGCCGCCGCTCGACGATCTCGGGAGCCTGGCCGTCCATGACGAGGTTGGCCCGCCACTCCTCGCCCATCGCCCTGGCGAGCCGCTCCTTTGTCTCCCCCATCGTGATGACGGCAAAGCGCCACGGCTGCCGGCCGTGCGGCGAAGGGGCCCAGCGTCCGGCCTCGAGTACCGCGTCTACGAGTTCCGGGGCCACCTCCATCGGCAGATACCGCCGCACCGAGCGGCGCCCGCGCACGGCGTCCAGCACGGTCGGCTCGTCGTTGCGAGGCGCTTCGAGGGGGCCCCAAGAAGCTACTCTCCCGGGCCGGATGGATATCACCGGGTTCTCCTCGATCGGCATTGTCTCGTACTGGTGGTACTTGCCGCGCAGGAGCCGTACGGCGGCGGCGTGCTCACCCGCGCCGGGCTCCAGCAGGTCCGCCCGTCCGCGCACCAGGACGAAGGCCAGGAGGCTCCAGTCCTCGGCGTAGCGGTCCGCGACGAGCGCGACGCTCGGGTTCTCGATGATGTTCCGCACCCTCTTCAGGCGCGCCGGGGGGACGTGCTTGGGCTTCTCGTCGAGGGCGATGTAGATGGCGTCCCTGGAGCAGGCGAAGCAGACAGGGACGGCGTGCGGCGTCCCCGCCGCGTCTGCGGTCGCGAGCCGGGCGACGCGCTGGCGGACCAAAAACGCGGCCTGCTCGGAGCTCAGGGTCTCGGGCGCGGCCTTCACGTCCCCGCCGCGCCGCGGACTCTAGGGGCTACCTCAGAGGCGAAGAGACGCATACTCCGCAGCGCCTGCCCGTGGGTGACGCCTGGCAGGCGACCCCAGAAGCAGAAGTGGTCGTACGGAGCCACTTTGTGGAGCGATATCAGACCCTCCGCCACCTCGTCCGGGTTGCCGACCAGGTATCGTTCCCACGGCAGATCCTCGGGCTGGATCGGTGCGGGCTTCGGCTTATCCCGGTCGGTGCCCCACTCTGCGTAGCGGCTGCGCTGGTAGGAGATGGCGGGCGCGACGTCGGCGCGGGCTTGTTCCGAGTCCTCGTGTACGTAGAGCACGCCAGAGGCGACGAACGGGATCTCTTCGTCCGTCCGACCGTGGCGCGCGAGGGCGTCCCTGACCCTCCGGTAGGTATCCGCGAGAGCACCCCCGCCCGTGGAGGCCAGAAAGCCGTCCGCGAGTCTGGCGGCGCGGTCTATGGCGGGGTCTGCGTGGGCGCCGACGTAGATCGGGGGCGGCCGCTGCGGCCGCGGCTCGAACGGCAGGTCCGCGAAGCGCCACCGCTTCCCCTCGTAGCCGGTGCGCCCCTTCTCAAAGGCGCGCCTTATGACCTCGATCCCTTCCTCGAACAGTGAGGGTCGATACTTGCGGTCGAACCCGAAGGTCTCGAACTCGTGCTGAACATATCCCTGCCCGACCCCGAGGACGAACCGCCCGCCGGAGACGAGGTCCGCCACCGCCACGTCCTCCGCTACCCGCAAGGGATGATGCATCGGCAGCAGCAAGACGTTCGTCCCTACCGTCATGCGCTGGGTGCGCGCCGCGAGGGCCGCAGCTACTACCAGAGGCGATGGCAGGTACCCGTCGTCAACGAAGTGGTGCTCCGAGAGCCAGACCCCCGCAAAACCTAGCCGCTCGGATTCTTCTATCTCCTCGAAACACTCGCCATAGAACCTCGCGTAGTCATCCAGCGGCGGCCGCTGCCGGAAGTCGTACCAGAGCCCGAAGGTCGGGACAGCACCGTCGTCGACCAAGAAGCCTCCTCTGCTCGAGCCAGCGCCCCAAGTTTATTACACTCGGCTCCTGCCTCTGCCGCCTAGAGGGAACCCAGGCTCAGTAGTGGAGCGTCTGTCCAACGTACACGAGGTTCGGGTTCGCTATGCCGTTGGCTGCCGCCAGGTCCTCCATCGAGGTCCCGAGCTGGGCAGCGATCCCTGAGAGTGTGTCCCCGGACTGCACCACGTAGACCCCAGCGCCCGCTTCACCGGAGGCGTAGCTCTCCGAGTAGTCCGAATCGTCTGTCGTGCTCGAGTACTGCGCCGTCTGCGGGTAGGTCTCGTACCCGGCGTCATAACCACCGCCCGCATAGGTGTACTCGACGTAGTCCACCCCTGCTCGGGTGAGGCCCAGATACTCCGCGGCGCCCTGCGAGAGATCCAGGTCCCTCCCGCCTACGTAGGGGCCACGGTCGTTCACGGTCACCTGCACCGAGCGGCCACCGTAGCTGACCGTAAGGTCCGTCCCCAGGGGTAGCGTCTTGTGGGCCGCAGTGTACGCGTGGGGGTCGTAGGGTTCGCCGCCGGCGGTCGGCAGCCCCTCGAAGCCCGGCCCGTACCAGGAGGCAAGACCCGTCTCAGCCTCGGCACGATCGTTTCCGAGCGCCAGAAAAGCGCTTAACAGTAGCATGATCCAGAGAAATCTAGAGAGCCCGAGCATCACGCATTCCCCCTCCGTATGCGTTAGCTTCACGTCTACCTGTAGTTCACCATTAGGTTTGGCGGAGAGGAGTATTGGCACTTGCAGAGCGGGATTCAAGACCTTATTCGCCGTTATCGAGAAACGATAAAGGGGCTCAGGCGGCTCCGGAGGCATCGGTACCTGCGGTTATCTCGGTGGGATAGGAAAGACGCTTAGCAATGCCTGATTCGGGGTGATTTCTCGTGTGGCGAGGCTGGCGGCGACCTGTGCTAAGATGCTGGACTACGAAAAAACCTCGAAACTATTCGCGTGATAAACGAGAGGGGGGCTCATTTACACGGTCGAAGAGGTCAGCGAACTGCTGGGTATCCCTCGCCCGACCCTGTACCGGTACTTGAGGGAATACTCGATACCCCACCTGCGCAAATCGGGCAAGATCTCCATCCCCGAGGAGTCCTTCGACCGCATCAGAGAGGCGCGCGACCTCCACAAGGAAGGACTCGGGACCGAGTCGGTAAGGAGGGTGCTGCGCGAAAGCAACACCGACACTGGGGAGATCAAGGAGCGGATCGAGCGCCTCTCCGAGAGCCTGGAGAAGCTGAAGGGCAACGGGTCGGCGGCTGACGAGGCGCTCTCGTCCCAGGCAATGCGCACCATGCTCGCGCGCCAGAGTCTCCTCATGTCCGCGATGTTCAACCTCACCGAGATGGTGGAGGAGCTCCTTCTCGCGAGCGGGAAGCCGCGCAAGACGGTCTTCGAGGAGGTTGACGGCGAGATCCGGGAGGTGGCGCTCCCCGGCCGGACCGGACGCTTGCGGACCCGGAGGACCGTGCCGGCCGGCGCCAAGCCCAGGGCCCTCCCCAGGTCTCTTGAACCCCCTGCCGCGCGCGCCGAGAGGTTCGGCTCCCTGTCGCGGCGGAGACGCCGAAGCTCGCTGGCGCTACTTTCGGTGCTGCTTGTCTGCGCGGTGCTGGCGCTCTCGCTCCTCAGCGACCGGGCGAGCCCGGACGAGGGGCCGGAGAAACA
Organism: Rubrobacteraceae bacterium; assembly: GCA_035761765.1. Taxonomy (GTDB): domain Bacteria; phylum Actinomycetota; class Rubrobacteria; order Rubrobacterales; family Rubrobacteraceae; genus JALYGY01. The sequence continues at coordinate 3,083 of DASTQK010000217.1, read as the reverse complement.
AGCGGCGGAGGGTACGGTGTCGGGGGATGTGGCGGCGGCGCGGTCTCCTTCAGCGGACGGCGAGGCCCAGGGGGCCGCCCCGGAAGCCGGGGTCTCTGGCCAGGTAGTGAAGGCGCAGCCGGGAGATATCCCCGACGTGTCGGGCCGTGATGTCGCCGAGGCCGCGAGGAAGCTCTCCAGTGCCGGCTACGATGTGGCGGCCATACAGACCGTAAGGAGCGAGGAAGAGGCCGGGACGGCGCTTGGGACGCAACCCGCGGCGGGAACGGCGGCGGAGCCGGGAACCCCGGTGTTACTCGTCACGAGCGGCGGCCCGTCCGGCCAGGCCGCAGACTGAGAAGCACCTCCGCTCTCAACAGAAGCTGGATTGCTGACAGGTGCGTTCTTGCGGAAGGCTTGCGTTCCGCAAAACCCTCTAGTGCGTCAATAGCAGGCGCGCGCCCACGAAGATCAGCATGGCAGCAAGGATCAACTTCAGCGGCTTACCCGGCAACCAGGGGGCGACCCGGCTCCCGATGAGGACGCCGGGGACACCGCCGAGGAGCAAAGAGCCAACCAGGGAGAAGTCTACGTTGCCCTGCGTCATGTGGGCGATGCCAACGACCATCGAGAGGACGGTTGCATGCGCAATGTCCGTGCCGACTATCACGGCCGGGGCTATCGGGTAGAGCAGCAGGAGTATGACCGCCATGATGCTGCCCGAGCCTATCGAGGTGAGGCCCACGAGGTAACCGCCCATGGCACCGAAGACGACCGTGTAGGCCCTGCGCCTGCGGCTCATGCGGCCCTTGCCATCCCAGACGCCCGGCTTCGGGCCCTCACTCCGGTCCGGCAGGAAGTTGCGGAAGATCAGCGACGCCCCGACGATCACGAGGGTGACGGCTATTATCGAGATCATGATCGAGCGCACCGTCTCGGCGTCGAAGGAGCCCTCGATCCACTCCAGGGTCGCTACGCCGGCGAGGCCAGCCGGGATGCTTCCGAGGCCGAGAAAGGCGGCTATCTCCAGGTTGACCGACTGCTGGCGGTAATGTTGCAAGGAGCCGGTGAACTTGGTCATGGTGGCATACACCATGTCGGTGCCGACCGCGGTGGGCGCCGAGACGCCCATCACGGCGATGAGAAACGGGGTCATAAGAGAACCGCCCCCTACCCCCGTGAGGCCCACGAGGAAACCGACCAGGAGCCCGAAGAGAGTGGGGGTAGGGTCCATAGAGCTCTCTCTAGGCTCGGTCGAACTCCCTGACGGGCCTGAGGTAGCCAAGCTCCTCGAGCTTGAGGAGTACCCTCCGCGAGCTCTCGTGGGGCTCCTCCTCGTCGGTCTTGATGTGGAGCTCCGGGGCTGAGGGCGGCTCGTAGGGGTCCGATACCCCGGTGAACTGCTCGATCTCCCCCGCGAAGGCCTTCTTGTAGAGGCCCTTAACGTCGCGCTCGGCGCAGACCTCCAAAGGAGCGTCGACGAAGATCTCGATGAAACCCTCCCCGACGTTGCGCCTGACCTGATCTCGGACCTCCTTGAAAGGCGAGATCGCAGAGACGATCACACCCACCCCGTTGCGGGTGAGGAGGTCGGCTACGAACCCGATTCTAAGGATGTTGGTGTCCCTGTCGTCTCTGGAGAAGCCGAGGCCCTTGGAGAGGTTGGTGCGCACGATGTCCCCGTCGAGGACCTCGATCTTGCCGTGGCGGGCCCTGAGCTCCTTCTCGACGATCTCGGCTATAGTCGTCTTGCCGGCCCCAGAGAGTCCGGTGAACCACAGTGTGAAACCACGACCATGCCTGCTTGCTCCGTTCTCCATTTCCATCCTCCTCTAGTCTGTTCTCCTACTACTTACTCCTGAAACCTGCGTGGCTGCTTGATAATCCGCTCCTCGTCCCGCATTCCCTCGATGAGGACCTTGACGACCTCGGGCCGCGAGAACTCGGGCGGCGGGTACTCCCCTCGGCTAAGCATCTCCCTTACCTTCGTCCCCGAGAAGAAGACGTGCGCGTCCTTGCCGTGCGGGCAGGTCTTGGTCGTCGCCATGCCCTCGCAATTGAGGCAGAAGAAGGCGTGCTCGAAGAAGAGCGGCGTGATGCCCAGCTCCTCCTCGTCGAACTCCTCGAAGATGTGCTGGGCGTCGTAGGTGCCGTAGTAGCTGCCTACGCCCGCGTGGTCGCGGCCTACGATGAAGTGCGTGCAGCCGTAGTTCTTGCGCGCCATGGCGTGGAAGATGGCTTCGCGCGGACCCGCGTAGCGCATCGCCGCGGGGAACACAGCGAGCACCGTCCTACCTCTAGGGTAGTAGCGCTCCAGAATGACCTCGTAGCTCCTCATCCTCACCGCAGCTGAGATGTCGTCTGACTTGGTCTCGCCCACGAGGGGGTTCAAGAGCAAGCCGTCGACGGTCTCAAGAGCGCTCTTCTGGATGTACTCGTGGGCGCGGTGGACGGGGTTGCGGGTCTGGAAGCCCACCACCTTCTTCCAGCCCTTCTCGGTGAAGGTCTTCCTCAGCTCGTGCGGTTCGTAGTAGTAGCTGGGGAACGGCCTGGGATTGGGCTCGTCAACGAGCAGGGAAACCTCACCGCCGAGGAGCGTGTCGCCCTGGCGGTTCAGCGCGGTCACGCCGGGGTGCTCGCCGTCTGTGGTGCGGTAGACCTCGAGTGCCTCGCGCTCCTTGTCGTAGGAGTAGCGGTCCTCGACGATCATGGTGGCGACGATCTGGCCGTCGCCGGTCGCGAGTGCAACCTCCTCACCGTCGCCGATATCCCCTGCGTCCTCTGCGGAGACGGAGAGCGTAATTGGCATGCTCCACACCAGACCGTTCGCGAGACGCATACGGTCTACGACGCTCTCGTAGTCCTCGCGCACCATGAAGCCCGTGAGCGGCGAGAAGACGCCGGTAGAGATCATCTCGAGGTCCGAGAGGTTCCTGGGACCGAGCGTTACCCTGCGCAGGCTCTCGGCCTTTTGCTTTCGCTCCTCGCGCTCGTCCTCCGGCGCGCGGCGTTCTACGAGGGTTCCGCCGTGTGGGATGCTTCCGATCCACAGTTCCTTACTACGCAGCATGATTCCTCCGGCTCTGCACGGGCGAGTATCTAGG
>DASTQK010000216.1:0-15053 GCA_035761765.1 Rubrobacteraceae bacterium | reverse complement strand
CTAGCAGCATCTCGATCCGGTCGCGCACCAGCAGCTTCCCGCGCTCCTCATGACGCCTGCGCGGCTTCTCGCCGCCTCCGCGCCGCGCCCCGGCTGAGCGCTCGCGCAGCTCGACGAGTAGCCCTTCGTAAGCCTCGGCGTTCCCCCTGAACCCATCGCTCTTCGGGTCCACGTGGCTGCGGAGCTTGCTCATCACTCTCCCTTTCGCCTTGCAGGAGATGGTATCCGGCGCGCGTCGCAGGCGCCACCGGCGTCGTCGGGCTACCGCGCCACCAACCTCGCCTCTTCCGCGCTTTGCTTCAAGAGCGAGCGGGCGATGATCTGGCGGTTTATCTCGCTCGTGCCCTCGCCGATCTCGTTAATCTTGACCTGGCGCCAGTAGCGCGCAACCGCACTCCCCTCCATGAACCCTTCGCCGCCGTGGATCTGGACCGCCTGGTCCGCCGCTCTCTTGGCCGCCTCCGACGCAAAGACCTTGGCCATGCTCGCCTCGCGCGAGAATGGCCGTCCCCTGTCCTTGAGCCAGGCGGCCTTGAGCACCAGGTTGCGGGCGAGCTCTATCTCCATCGCCATGTCCGAGAGCTTGAACTGGATGGCCTGAAACTCGGCGATGGATCTACCGAACTGCCGCCGCTCCCGCGCGCGCGAGATCGCCTCGTCGAAGCAGGCCTGCGCGAGCCCGACCGAGAGCGCTGCGACCGCGATTCGCCCCCCATCCAGCGTCCGCAAGAACTGCCTGAGACCCGCGCCGCGCTCGCCAAGGAGGTTCTCCTCGGGCACCTGGCACTCCTCGAAGAAGAGGGGGTGCTGGTCGGAGGCGCGCCAGCCGAGCTTCTCATAGTCAGGCCCCCGAGTGTAGCCCGGCGTCTCCTGCGGCACGAGGAGCGCCGTCAGCTCCGGCTTGCTGTCTTCCCGCGTGCCGGTGCGGGCGATCACCGTGACACCCGCCGTAACGTCGGTGCCCGAGTTGGTGATCCACTTCTTCGATCCGTTGATGACCCATTTACCGTCGCGCAACTCTGCCGTGGTGCGCGTCCCGCCAGCGTCGGTGCCGGCCTCCTCCTCGGTCAGCCCAAACGCCCACAGGCGCTCCCCCGTGGCGCAGGGTCGCAGGAACTTTTCCTTCTGCTTGTCGGTACCGTAGGCAGCAAGAGGCGCGCAGCCCAAAGAGATGTGTGCCTCCATCGTTATGCCGACGGAGGTGTCGGCGCGGCTGATCTCCTCGAGCGCCAGGTTGTAGGCGACGAAGTCGCCCCCGGACCCACCGTATTCCTCGGGCAGCGTGAGACCCATGAGCCCAAGGCCCGCCATCTCGGCTACTATGTCGTAGGGGAACCTCTGCTCGCGGTCGAGCTGGCCGGCGCGGGGTCGGATGGCGCTCTGCGCGAAGTCGCGCGCCAGGTCGCGCCAACGCCGCTGGTCGCCGGTCGGATCGAAGTTCATCGCCCTCCTCACTCGAGTAGCAACATGATAGCAATCCTGTTGTAGGACGGGCGTCAGGCGCGAAGGCACGGTTCAGTCGAAGAACCCGGGACGTTCGAGGAGACGCTCTTACGCGCCCCGAGCCACGAGGGCCCCTACCTCGTCGACCTCATGGTAGACCGCGCCGTGCCCGAGCTGCTGGCCTGAATTCCCTTACCGCTCAGGCGGTCTCCACTTCGGCGGCTTCCCGCAAGCCATACCGCTCTATGGCGGTCTCGCGGAGTCTGTACTTCTGGATCTTGCCGCTCGCCGTCATCGGGTACTCCTCGACGAAATCCACGTAGTAGGGCACCTTGTAGCGGGCGATGTGCTCGCGGCAGAATTCCTTGACCCCTTCAGCGGTGAGGTCGGAGTCGGGCCGCTTTTTTATTATCGCGGCGGCGACCTGCTCGCCGTACTTCTCGTCGGGGACACCGTAGACCTGCACGTCAGAGATGTCTGGATGGGTATAGAGGAACTCCTCGATCTCGCGCGGGTAGACGTTCTCGCCGCCGCGGATGATCATATCCTTCGCCCGTCCGGTGATCCTGACGTACCCGTTCTCGTCCATGACCGCGAGGTCACCTGTGTGCAACCAACCGTCCTCGTCTATTACTTCCCGGGTCTTATCCTCCATCTTGTAGTAGCCCTTCATGACGAGGTACCCGCGAGTCCAAAGCTCCCCCTGCTCGCCAGGCCCGCAGTCCTCGCCGGTACCCACGTCTACTACGCGCACCTCGGTCTCCGGCAACGCCCGCCCGACGGTAGAGACCCTGAGCTCGAGCGGGTCCTTGGTGCGCGTCTGGGTTATGACCGGGCTCGACTCGGTCTGCCCGTAGGCTATCGTGATCTCCGAGGCCCCCATGACGTCGACGACCTTCTTCATGACCTCCATAGGGCACGGGGAGCCGGCCATAATGCCGGTCCGCAGCGAGGAGGTATCGTAGAGCTCGAAGTCGGGGTGCTCGAGCTCCGCGATGAACATGGTGGGCACCCCGAGGACTGCGGTGCACCTCTCCTGGTGCACCGCCCGGAGTACCTGCTCGGGATCGAACTGTTCTACCGGCACCATCGTCCCTTCGTGGCTGACGGTGTTGAGCGTTCCCAGCACGCACCCGAAGCAGTGGAAGAATGGCACCGGTATGCACACCCTGTCCTCGGGCCCGAGCTCCATGCACTCCCCGATGTAGAAGGCGTTCTTGACGATGTTGGCGTGGGTGAGCTGCACACCCTTCGGGAACCCCGTCGTCCCCGAGGTGTACTGCATGTTGATGACCTCGTCGGCGTCGAGGGAATCCTGTCTCTCCCGCAGCTCCTCGGGCGAGACCTCCTCCCCCCGCTCCATGAACTCTTTGAAGCTCATGATCGGAGGCCCTGCGTGCTCACCCTCGCCCATAAGGACGACGTGCCTCAGGTGCGGCAGCTCTTCTACCGAGAGCTCCCCGTCCGCGGAGCCAGCAAGCTCGGGAATAGCCTGCCCGAGTATCCCGACGAAGTCGGTGTCCTTGACGCCTCTGGTCAAAAACAGGGCCGCAGAGTCGGACTGGTCGAGGACGTACTTCAGCTCCTGCGCTTTGTAGGCCGGGTTCACCGTCACGAGGACAGCCCCCATCTTCCCGGTGGCGAACTGCAAGATCACCCACTCCGGAACGTTCTGCCCCCACACCGCGACGTGGTCTCCCTTCTCGAGCCCTAACGCCATTAGCGCCCGCGCGCACCTCTCCACGACCTCCCTGAACTGGCCGTAGGTGTACCGGAGAGACCGGTCCGGGTAGATGAGTGCGTCGTCGTCCGGGCGACGTTCTGTCACCAGGTCCAGAAGCCCGCCTACGGTCAGGCCTTCAACATCCTCAGCGCGCATGATCTCCTCTCGAGGGTCGTGGTCCCCACCACGACCCCGAGTGTAACAGTCGCTCCAATCCGCGCAAGCACGTGGAAGATGGTTCTAGCCGGAGAGGTCCCGGCGCGCGGCGCCGGACTCGGGCGGGACGAGCACCTTGAGGGCGTTGTGGGCGACGGAGAAGTCCTGCGGTGTCCTGGTAACGACCTCGCCGTCTATGTTCACGGCGAGCTCCGGCTCCGTCTCGAGCCGCACCCGCTCGGTCCGGTAGTGACGTACGCTATCCATCCTGATGAAGTCCCCGCTCTTGAGGTAGCGGGCAACCCCGATGAGGTCGCGGTGCCGCCCGAGCTCTATGGCGTAGATATCGAGCCTCCGGTCGTCTATGCCGGACCCCGGCGCGACGACCATGCCCCCGCCGTAGAACCGGCCGTTCCCCACCGCTACCTGCAGGAGACGCCCGTACTCGAGAGCCTCGTGGTCTCCATCCGGGAACGTGAGCCTGGCCGAGAAGGGCTGGTGCTTGAGGAACGCCTTGATGGCGGCAGCAGGATACGCCAGAGGCCCGACGCTCTTCTTCATCCAGGGCGAGAGCGCCTTCGTCGCCTCCACCCCCAGACCCACCGAGGCGACATTGACGTAGTAGTTGTCGCCCGCCAGGCCCAGGTCCACGTCCACCACCTTGCCGCTCGCTATGGTCCGGCACGCCCCCTCGACCTCCGCCGGTATGCCGAGCGTGCGCGCGAAGTCGTTGGCCGTCCCAAGAGGCAAGAGGCCTAGCGTCACCTCGTGGTGTGCCAGAAAGTCCACCACGGAGCTCACCGAGCCGTCGCCGCCGCCAAGGATCAACAGCTCATATCCGGAGCCGTCGTCGAGCACGTCACGCACCGTCTCAGGGAGCCGTGCAGGATCCCGCACCGCATAGGTCGGTCCCAGAGTCACCCCCAGCTCCTGTAACCGGTCCAGCGCTCGGAAGAAGGTCCGCTCCCCACTGCGCGAACGGGTGTTGACGACCAAAGCCGCCCGCCACGCGCCTACATTACTCCGTAGGTTGCCCACATACCCTTTATACGCCACGGCGACCCGCAGGTTGCCTATCGATGCCAGATCTCGAATTCTGCTCTGAACTCCGGCACGGGAAACCTGCCAATTTCTTACTTTTGTTCTTGACACGAACATAAGTTCTGTATATTGTGTTACGACCGCAAGGATGGTCAGGGAAGAGTGAGGGAACGGGATGAGTTGGATCGCGTACGTGATACTGCTTCTTGCTATCGCGTGGATCTTGCAGATCGTCGGGACGTACTTTCAGATGCGCCATTACAGGGAGATTCTCGGGGGCATCACGCGCGAGAGCAGTGAGGGGTTCGTTGGGGTTGGGAATGCCAAGGCCACCTTTGGCAAGGGTGTAATCCTGATCCTCGTCGCGGACGAGAACGACGTGGTCAGGCGGGCTCTCAGGATGCGCGGCATGACCGTCTTCGCCAGGTTCAAGGAGGCTGCGGACTTAGCGGGGCTGAGCCTCGACGAGTTGCGGGCCGAGCAGCGCGAGGGGCCCTACGACAAGAGCACCATGCTCGCCGCCAGTCGGGCCGTCGAGCAGATAGACCGGATAAAGCAGGAGAAAGAAAGGGCAACCGCGTGAGGTAAGCGTAATGAAGTCTTGAAGGGGTCGTTCGCGCCTAGAGATGGAGGAGAGGCAATGACAGGAACGTTCTTCGGGCTGCTGCTCCAGGAAGAGCAGACTGCTGCGCAGACGGGGGGTGTACTCGGCTGGTTAGAGACCGCGGGCGAGTGGTTCATCGGGCTATTCCAGGCCGGCGGCGAGACCTTCGTTGGCTTCGTAACGGGGATCATACCCACCCTGATCGTGTTGCTGACGTTCTTCTACGCGCTCATCAACATAATCGGTGAGGAGCGCATACACCGCGCGGCGCGGGTTGCTGCGGGCAACATACTCACGCGCTACACCGTGTTACCGGTTCTGGCCGTCTTCTTCCTGACCAACCCGATGTGCTACACCTTCGGGACGTTTCTGGACGAGAGGTACAAGCCCGCCTTCTACGACTCTGCGGTCTCCTTCGTGCATCCGCCACTCGGGATCTTCCCGCACGTCAACCCGGCGGAGCTCTTCGTGTGGCTCGGCGTGGCCAGAGGGATCCAGCAACTCGACCTCCCGCTCGGACCGCTGGCGGTCAGGTACATCCTCGCGGGCCTGATCGTTATCTTCATCCGCGGGATAGTGACGCAGAACATGACCTTCTTCCTGGCGCGGCGCCAGGGCGTGGAGTTGTAGGGGGAGAAGATGCAGGAGAAGAGGTTCAGGGCCGTCAGGATCGAGCGCGGTGCCCAGGGATGGGGCGGTCCGCTCGTGGTCCAGCCGACGGCCGAGAAGGACAAGATAGTAGCGGTCACCGGGGGGGGCATCCCCGAGGTGGCCCAGAGGATAGCCGAGCTGACCGGAGCGGAGGTCATCGACGGGTTCCGCGCGCCGCCGCCCGAGAGCGAGATAGCCGCCGTTATCGTGGACTGCGGCGGGACGGCGCGCGCCGGGGTCTACCCGCGCAAGCGCATACCGACCATCAACCTGACCCCCGTGGGCCAGGCCGGGCCGCTAGCCCAGTTCATCACCGAGGACATCTACGTCTCTGGCGTGCGTCCCCAGAACGTGAATTTGGCCGACGAGTCCGAGGCGGCCGGTGCGCGGGAAGGTGACGGCGACGAGCGGTCCACCGTGACGAGCCCGTTCGATATGGCGGCCCGGGGTGCCGCTGCCGCCGAGGAGCAACCCCAGGGCGGCGGCGGGTTCACCGGCTTCATAGCCCGTTTCGGGCGCGGTATGGGCGGCGTCGTCGGGATACTCTTCCAGAGCGGTCGCCAGTCCATAGACCAGGTGGTGCGCAACGTCCTGCCGTTCATGGCCTTCGTCACCATGCTCATCGGCATCATTACCGCCACGGGCCTCGGCGACCTCATCGCCAACACTCTCGCTCCGCTCGCGAACAATCTGGTCGGGCTCCTGATCCTCTCCGTGATCGTGGGTTTACCTTTCCTCTCCCCCGTCCTCGGACCGGGGGCCGTCATTGCGCAGGTCATAGGCGTCCTCGTAGGAGACCAGATCGGGCGCGGCGCCATAGACCCGCAGTACGCCCTGCCGGCGCTCTTCGCCTACAACGTGCAGGTCGGCTGCGACTTCGTGCCCGTAGGTCTGGCCCTGGGCGAGGCCAAGCCCAAGACCGTCGAGATCGGGGTCCCCGCGGTCCTCTTTTCGCGCCAGATCACCGGCCCCCTAGCGGTGATCATCGGCTGGCTCCTGAGCTTCGGGCTCTACACCTAGAGAAGGAGAGACGCAATGGAACCCATCTACCTGACGGAAGTCAAGGAGATCGGGCCCGAGGTCGCGGAGTTTCTGGAGGCGGGGCTTCTGATCCTGTTCCAGACAGGAGCCCCCCCGGAGCTGGCCGAGATAGCGGTTCTGCACGACCCCACGTCGCTGCGCGAAGATCCGCCGGCGCCCGGCGACGTGCTCGAGATCGAGGGCCAGCAGTTCCGTATAACCGCCATCGGCTACAAGGCCTGGCAGAACGTCAGGGAGCTGGGGCACGCGGTCTTCAAGTTCGACGGCTCACCGGAGGCCGAGCTGCCCGGGCAGATCCACCTCGAAGGGCCGGGAGTCGAGAGGCTGGGCGAGGTGGTCCGACCAGGCGCGCGGCTGGAGATAAAGGCCGGCGCCGCGGGAGACCTGGAGGTAGAAGCCGGTGAGTCTTAGGAACAAGCTGGAAGCTCTCGAGCGCGAGGGCACCCCGATCCGGGTCGGGCTCGTGGGCGTTGGACAGATGGGCCGCGGCTTTATCGCGCAGGTCGCCGGCATCCCCGGCATGGAGGTTGTGGCCGCCGCGGACCTCTACCTGGAGCGCACCGTCGAGGCCTTCCGGGAGGCTGGCCAGGACCCCGTGGAGGGCCTCAACGGCCGTCCCGCCGTGACCGCCGACGCCGGAGAGCTTGCTCGCTCGGAGGCCGTAGACGTCGTCGTAGAGGCGACGGGCGTCACGGAGATCGGGGCTCGCGTCGCCTACGAGGCCATCCACGAGGGCAAGCACGTGGTCATGCTCAACGCCGAGACCGACGTCACCATCGGCGCCGTGCTCGGGCGCATGGCCAGGAGCGCAGGGGTGGTCTACACCGGCTCGGCCGGCGACGAGCCCGGCGTGATCATGGACCTCTACGACTTCGCCCGCTCCCTTGGTTTCGAGGTAGTCGTCGCCGGGAAGGGCAAGAACAACCCCCTCGACGTCTCCGCCACCCCGGACTCGGTCGCCGAGGAGGCCGAGCGCAAGCGGATGAACCCGAAGATGCTAGCCGCCTTCGTGGACGGGACGAAGACGATGGTGGAGATGGCCGCCGTCGCGAACGCCGTCGGCTTCCATCCCGACGTACCCAACATGCACGGCCCCGAGGAGACGGTCCCGAATCGTCTGGGCACTCTCTTCAGCCTCAAAGGCGAGGGCGGCATCCTCTCTTCCTACGGCGTCGTGGACTACGTGCGCGGGGTGGCCCCCGGAGTGTTCGTGATCGTACGCTCCGGCGCCGAGCCGGTGCGGGAGACCATGGAGTATCTGGGGATGGGCGCGGGTCCAAATCACGTATTCTACAGGCCGTATCACCTCACGAGCCTGGAGACCCCCATCTCCGTGGCGCGCGCCGCGATCTACGGCGAGCCCACCATAATCTCCCAGGAGAAGCCCGTAGCCGAGGTCGTGGCCGTAGCGAAGCGGAACCTCGCCGCCGGGGAGAAGCTCGGCGGCATCGGCTCGGCTGACTACTACGGGGGGCTCTACCCGTACTCGGCGGCCAGAGAGATGCTCCCGCTGGGCCTCGCAGCCGGAGCTCGCACCACGCGACCCGTAAAGAGAGGTGAGGTCATAGCGCGGGCGGGCGTGGAGCTGGGGGAGGACTCGTTCGTCGTCAATTTGCGCCGCCTGCAGGAAGCGGCGCTCGAGGAATGACCACGCGCTACCCCGTAGACCAGCGCACCCTCTCGGAGGAGGACCACGTTATCCTGAAGGCCCTCTACCTCTACTACGAGCACGAGCTCACCCAGGCCGAGGTCGGAGCCCGCATGGGCTTCTCCCGCCCCAAGGTCTCGAAGCTCCTCGCCGAAGGCAAAGAGCGGGGCCTGGTGAAGATAGAGATCGCCGAGCCAGACGACGACCTCGTGTCCCTCGAGATAGCCATCGAAGACCATTACGGGCTGCACGAGGCGGTCGTGGTCTCTACGAGCGAAGACCGCAAGACCACCGAGCTCTCCGCAGGGCGTGCGGGCGCAGCGCTCCTCTCTCGAGTCTGTACCCAGCAGACGGTGCTCGGGGTCTCCTGGGGCGTCTCGATGCGCGCGCTTGCCGACGCGACGCCCCTAAGGTCCTTCCGCTGCAAGAAGGTTGTGCCGCTCGTCGGCGGCATGGGCAAGGCCCACACCCGCCTACACTCCAACGAAGTCTGCGCGGACCTCGCGGAGAAACTGGGTGCGGAGCATCTGCCTCTTGCGGCGCCGGCTATCGCCCGGTCGGCGTCCAGCCGGGCCGAGCTCGTGGCCCTGCCCGGCATAGGCGATACCCTCGCTGAGGGCGCGGCCTGCGACGTAGCCATCGTCGGCATCGGGGGGATACTCCCCACATCGACGATGGTCGAGGCGGGGTACTTCACACTGGAGGAGTTTCTCGGGCTCAGGGAGCGCGGCATCGTGGGCGACGTCTGCTGCCACTTCCTGGACGCTGAGGGGAAGCCACGCTATCCGGAGCTCTCCGAGCGGATCATCGGCCTCACCCCCGACGAGCTGCTGGCCATCGAGAGCACCATCGGTATAGCCACCGGCGCCGAGAAGGCGCCAGGCGTTGCCGCCGTCGCGAGGGGCGGCTTCGTCAAGGCGCTGGTCTGCGACAGAGAGCTGGCCCAGGCGTTGTTGGAAGTCAAGACTACCAAGGAGTCCAAAGTTGCAGGATAACGGTAACCGCGTGGAGCTCTTAAAGAAGATGCTCCTCAGCCGCGCCTTCGACGAGAAGGTCAACGACCTCTACGCCGAGGGCAAGGTCCACGGGACGGCGCACTTCTACGTCGGACAGGAGTCCGTCGCCATCGGGGCCATAGCCGCCCTGCGGGAGGGGGATGTGATCACCTCCACCCACCGCGGCCACGGGCACGCCATAGCCTTCGGCCTCGACGTGGACCGCATGGCCGCAGAGCTCCTGGGCCAGGCCACCGGCTACTGCCACGGCAAGGGCGGTTCGATGCACATCGCCGACGTGCGGGCCGGGATGCTCGGCGCAAATGGCATCGTCGGTGGAAGCATGGGCATAGCCTGCGGCGCGGGTTGGGCCTTCAAGCGCCGCGGCCAGGACCACGCTGCGCTCTGCTTCTTCGGCGAGGGAGCGGCGAACGAGGGGATCTTCCACGAGTCACTGAACCTGGCGGCGATCTGGAAGCTGCCCGTCGTCTTCCTGTGCGAGAACAACCAGTACGGGATGTCCATGAGCGTCAAGAAGGCTACCGCCGTCGAGAACATCTCAGATAGGGCCGCCGCCTACGGCATGCCAGGCGTCACGGTCAGCGGGGCCGAGCTCGACGAGGTCCACAACGCCGCCGCCGAGGCCCTCGAGCGGGCCCGCGCCGGAGAGGGTCCCACGCTCCTGGAGGCGATCACCTACCGTTACCTCGGACACTCCAAGAGCGACGCGAACCTCTACAGGACGCGCGAGGAGATAGCCATGTGGCGCAAGCAGGACCCCATCCAGCGCTTCGCCATGCAGCTCGAAGAAGAGGGCCTGCTCGAAGACGAGGAGTGGCGCACCCTCGAAGAGCAGAGCAAGAGACGGATCGAGGAAGCCTTCGAGAAGGCGCAGAACGAGCCGGATCCCGAGCCCGAATCGGCCCTGGAGGACGTCTATGCCTAGCTCCGCTAGCCGTGAGATCACATACCGCGAGGCCATCCGCGAAGCGATGGTCGGGGCGATGCGCAACGACCCCGAAGTCTTCCTGATGGGCGAAGACGTAGGCGTCTACGGCGGCGCCTTCGGCGTGAGCCGGGGCATGGTCGAGGAGTTCGGCGAAGACCGCGTGGTCGACACCCCGATCTCCGAAGCCGGGTACGTGGGGCTCTGTACCGGCGCAGCCCTCATGGGGATGCGTCCCATAGTCGAGCTCCAGTTCTCCGACTTCATAACCCACTGCATGGACCAGCTCGTCAACCAGGCGGCCAAGATCCGGTACATGTTCGGCGGCGAGGGCAGCGTCCCGATGGTCGTGCGAACCCCCGGAGGGGCAGGGACGGGCGCCGCGGCCCAGCACTCCCAGAGTCTCGAAGCCTGGTTCGTACACGTTCCAGGCCTCAAGGTGGTCATGCCATCCACCCCTTACGACGCAAAGGGTCTCCTCCTCTCGGCCATAGACGACCCGAACACGGTCCTCTTCTACGAGCACAAGCTTCTGTACAACAGGAAAGGGGAGGTGCCGGATGGGTCCTACCGCGTCCCTATCGGGGAGGCCAGGGTGAGCCGCGAGGGCGAGGACGTCACCATAGTCGCGGCCGGCCTGATGCACCACTACGCCCTGGAGGCGGCGGATGCGCTCTCCGGGAAAGGCGTAGAGGCCGAGGTCGTCGACCTGCGAACCCTCTCCCCCATGGACCACAGCTCGATCTCCCGCTCCGTCGAGAAGACGGGCACTCTGGTCGTCGTCGAGGAGGACGTCAAGACCGCCGGCTGGGGCGCCGAGGTGATATCGAGGATCGTGGAGGGCGAGAGCTTCTACGCCCTGGACCGCGCACCAGCCCGCGTGGCGGCCGCCGACGTCCCCATCCCCTATAACAGGAGCTTGGAGACCTACATCCGTCCTACGCCGGAAAAGGTAGTAGACGCGGTCCAGTCCCTCCTCGACGCTCGCGTAGGGGTGTATGCCTGATGGCCACCGAGCTCAAGGTTCCTACTCTGGGGATGGACATGGAGGAGGCTACGATCGTGCGCTGGCTGGTCGAAGAGGGCGCCGAGGTAAAGAAGGGCGAACCCATCCTCGAGATCGACACGGACAAGACCTCCTTCGAGATAGAGGCTCCGGCTGACGGTGCTATCCGCGCCATCCGCGGCGAGGAGGGCGAGACCCTCCCCGTCGGAGCCACCCTGGCCTACATCACCGCACCCGGAGAGGATATCCCCGAACAGGAAGCCTCCGCGAACGCCGAGCAGGGGGCGGCTGCGCGGCGCGAGGTACCGCGGAGCCATACCGCCGACTCGGAGAACGGCCGCAAGGTTCGTGCCTCGCCCGCGGCCCGGCGGGCAGCCGCCCAGATGGGCGTCTCCATCGAGGACGTAGCCGGATCTGGCCCGTACGGCAGGGTCTACCTCTCCGACGTCCTGGGGATGGAGTCCGCGCCGCTCGAGGAGCCCGCCCGCGTCGACGCGCCGCGCCGCGAGCCGCTCTCGCGCATCAGGCGTCTCGGGGCCGAGCGCACGGCCAGGAGCTTCTCCGAGGTTCCCCACTTCTATTTGAGGAGGGACCTGGAGGCCGACCGCCTAGTGGAGCTCGTAGAACGCCTCGGAAGACGGATGGAGCCCGCGCCCTCCCTGACGGAGCTACTGGTTCTCGCGGTGTCGCGCACCCTCAGGAGTCACGCCCGCCTCAACGGCCGCTACGTAGACGGCGAGCTCGAGGTCCACGACGACGTGAACGTGCGTGTCGCCGTAGCCACGGACGAGGGGCTCGTCGTCCCCGTCTTGCTCAAAGCTGACGAGCTCACACTGCGGGAGCTAGTCCCCGCGGTCAAAGACCTCGCGAAACGAGCGCGGGATCACAGTCTGGCGCCGGAGGAGCTCGCGGGTGGCACCTTCACGATCTCAAACCTCGGGATGATGGGCATCGACTCCTTCGACGCCATCATCAATACCCCGGAGGCTGCGATCCTGGCCGTCGGGCGTGTCAGGACGGTCCCGGAGTGGCGCGAGGGCGAGTGGGTCCCCCGGCGCGTCATATCGGTTACGCTGTCGGTGGACCACCGGGTCGCCGACGGTGCCGACGGCGCCCGGTTCCTGCAGGACCTCCAGGACGCGCTGCTTGACTGGGAGCTCCTGCTGTGAGAGACGAGCGAACGTAGTAGACAGAGGGAGACGAGGGTGAGACCGGAGGAGGACTTGCACGCCAGGCCGGCAGCGCAGTTCGTGAAGGGCGAGAGGGAGGATGCCCGGGAGGCCGTGGACGCTCTCGCTCATCTCGGCGGAGGAGTAGGCTGATGGAGGATCAGGTACGGCTTACCGGCGTCGGCGCCTCAGAGGGGGTAGCCGTAGGACCGGTTTTTGTGTACAGCCCCGGGGAGTTGAAGCCCGAGCGCGAGAGGATCTCCGAGGATGCTCTCGAGGAGGAGCTCGGTCGTGTCCAGAGCGCCATCGAAGCCGTGGTGCGCACGCTCGCAATGACGGCGGGTGATCTCCGGGAATCGGGCAATGAGGATGAGGCTGGCATCTTCGACGCGCACGCAGAGATGGCGGAGGACCCCGAGCTCCACTCCGAGGTCGAGGAGCGGGTGCGGAACCTCGAGAGCCCGGAGGCCGCGGTGCTCGCCGTCGGTGAGGAGTTCGCCGCGATGTTCGCCGCCACCGAAGACGAGTACATGGCCGCCAGGGCCGACGACGTGCGTGACGTAACGGCCCAGATAGCCGCCGAGCTCATGGGCCGCAAGGCGGCAAGCCTCGACGCTCTGGAGAGACCGGCTGTGATCCTGGCGCGCAGCCTCGCGCCTTCGGATACTGCTCGCATCCCCAGGGGAATGGCCTTGGGCTTCGTCACCGCCGAGGGGTCGAGAACCTCTCACGTCTCGATCATGGCGCGCTCCATGGGCATCCCGGCCGTGGTCGGCGTCGGGGCCGCGCTGGAGGAGGCGCTCACGGCCGAGGCCGTCGCCCTGGACGGCGCCGAAGGCTACGCGGTCGTCGACCCGGACCCGACGACCATCTCTGCCTTCGAGGAGAAGCAGAGGAACCTCGCCGCGGAGGCTGCGCTGCTCGAGGAGTACATAGGCGTCGAGGCCCGCACGAGTGACGGACGCCGCATAGAGGTGGCGGCGAACATCGGGTCGGCGGGAGAGGCCACGGGCGCCCTCGAGTGGGGCGCGGAGGGTGTAGGGCTCTTCCGCACGGAGTTCCTGTTCATGGAGAGGTCGGAGTTGCCCACCGAGGAAGAGCAGTACGAGGCCTACCGTGAAGTGGCCGAAACCTTCGGGGAGCGGCCCGTTATCATACGCACTCTAGACGTGGGCGGAGACAAGGATCTGCCCGGGGTGGACCAGCCAGAGGAGGAGAACCCCTTCCTGGGATGGCGCGGCATCAGGATGTGCCTGGACGTGCCGGAGCTCTTCAAGCCCCAGTTGCGCGCGATCCTGCGCGCAGCCCGCCACGGCAACCTGAAGGTGATGTTCCCCATGGTCGTGGACACCACGGAGCTGCGCGCCGCCAAGGAAATCCTCGAAGAATGCCGCCAGGAGCTCGAAGATGCGGACGAAGAGACCGGATCCGTCGAGGTCGGTATCATGGTCGAGACACCGGCGGCGGCGATCCGGGCCGCAGACATCGCCCCCGAGGTCGCCTTCTTCTCGATAGGAACCAACGATCTCGTCCAGTACACCCTGGCCGCGGACAGAGGCAACGAGCGTCTATCGCGCTTGCAGAGCACGGACCATCCCGCCGTCCTCGACCTCATAGGACGCACCTGCGAGGCGGCTAGAGAGGCGGGGATCTGGGTCGGCGTGTGCGGAGAGGCGGCCGGGGAGCCAGCCATGATCCCGAAGCTTGTCGAGCTTGGCGTCACGGAGCTCTCCATGAGCGCGCCCTCCATCCCGCGGGCCAAGAGGATCGTCTCCGAGCTGTAGGAGGAGCTGGTGGCAGACTGCCAGACGGACGCCGGGAGCGGACTAGCCGCAGAGAGGTTCGTGTACGGGTTCTCGGAGGATGTGGGACCGATAGACGTCACGGCCCTTTGCGGAGGTAAAGGCGCCGGGCTCATGCGTATGCGCCAGCTCGAGTTTCCGGTGCCGGAGGGTTTCGTCATAACGACCGTGGCGTGCGCCCGCTACATGAGGTCCGGAAGGTTGCCCGACGGGTTGATGGCCGAGGTCGTGGACCATCTCGCCGAGCTGGAGGATGCGACCGGCCGCGGGTTCGGAGACCCGGACAACCCGCTCCTGGTCTCGGTCAGGAGCGGCGCCCCCGTCTCCATGCCGGGTATGATGGATAGCGTCCTGAACCTCGGCCTCAACGACACGACCGTCAGGGGTCTGGCACAGAGCACCGGTGACGAGCGCTTCGCCCACGATTCCCACCGGCGCTTTATCCAGGAGTTCGGGGAGATAGTCCTGAAAGTGCCGGGGCATCTCTTCGAGGAGGAGATCGAGGACCTCAAACGCGAGCGGGGCGTCGACACAGACGCGGAGCTCTCCTCAGATGACCTCGGGGAGCTCGTGGGTCGGTTCAGGGTCATAGTAGCGAGGGAGGCGAGGGCGGAGCTCCCCGAAGATCCCACCGCACAGCTCGAGCTGGCGATAGGTGCGGTCTTCGACTCGTGGCTGGGAGACCGGGCCGCTGCCTACCGCAAGGAGTACGGCATCCCGGACTCCTTGGGAACCGCAGTCATCGTGCAGCGGATGGTCTTCGGGAACATGGGCGAGGCCTCGGCCACCGGGGTTGCGTTCACCCGCAACCCGGCCACAGGAGAGCAG
>DASTQK010000215.1:0-11413 GCA_035761765.1 Rubrobacteraceae bacterium | reverse complement strand
TCAGGCAAGATCGTCCGGATCGTAGACGGCGGCAAGGGAGAGCCGGCCTCGGGCCAGAGAACCTCGCCGTCGAGCAAGACCTCGTAGTCGTGGACGGATCCGGGCTCCAGACCGGTGATGACGACGAGAGCGTAGTGGTGGCCCTCGACCGCGAAGGTGGGCGAGCGGCCAGAGAGCTTGCCGGCGCGCACCTCTACCTCGCACGCAGCGTCGGTCTCGACCCAGACGGTCGCGTCGGAGGGGCCGACGTGGCGCAGTAGCGGGCCGAGGATCAACCCACATATCCCCTTCTTGCCCGAAGGTGGCAGGCTCACGCCAGGATCAGGCCCGCCATCACCGGGATGAGGAGCACTATAAGGATCAAACCTATAATGTCAAACACGGCCCCGGAGCGGACCATCTTGGTGATCGGGATCATGCCCGAGCCGTAGACGACGGCGTTCTGCGGCGTGGACACGGGCATCATGAACCCGAAGGAAGCGCCGAAGACGGCCGCGAGCGCGGGCACTAGCGGGTCGAGCCCCGCTGCGTTGGCTATCGGGATGACGATGGGCACGACGATGGTGGCCGAAGCGGTGTTCGACGTCGTCTCCGAGATGATGATGGCGATGAGAGCGGAGACAGCCGCGACCGCGGCCAAGCTGGTGAACCCGAGGGTCTTCGCTATGCCGTTGCCGATAATCTCGGCGAGGCCGGTATCGGAGAGCAGCGTCCCGAGCGCGATACCACAGCCGAAGAGGATGACGGTCCCCCAGTCTATGCGGGAGGCCTCGTTCCAGTTCATCGTGAAGCGTCGCTCGGACCAGTCGAGCGGCAGGAGGAAGAGGAGCGCCGCTGCTACTATCGCGACCGTTCCCTCATCGAGACGGCTGTAGAGCACGTTGTAGATCGTGGACTCGTCGCCGAAGATGAGCGCCGTGAGCCCCGGCAGGACCCAGAGCGTGACGGCGACCAGGAAGACTATCAGGGTGTTGCGCTCGCCCCTGGAGAAGGGGCCGAGGCTGCTGCGCTGCTCGGCCACGTACTCCTCGGCGCCCGAGAGGCGGCGCACCTCAGGGCGGTTCAAGAGGATCAGGATAGTGCACAAAGCGATGAACATGAGCAGGACTATCGGCGCCGCCGTCAGGACCCAGCTGAAGAAGGTGATCGTGACGTCTGTCTCCTCCTCGATAAAGGCGATACCGATGAGGTTCGGCGGGGTGCCTATGGGGGTGAGGAGCCCGCCGACGCCCGCGCCGTAGGAGATCATGAGCATAAGCGCGGTTCCGAAGCGCAGCCGGCTGATGTCCCTCTGCGTGTCGGACTGCTCCTGCACCATGCCGCCCAGGGCGGCCATCATGCCCAGGCCTATTGGCAAGAGCATCGCGGCGGTCGTGGTGTTCGAGATAAAGGCGCTGATCGAGGCGGCGATCGCGCCGAAGGCGATGATCACGCCGTAGGTCGAGCGCGCGACCCCCGGTATGGAGAGCACCAGGAAGGCGAACCTCCTGTCGAGCCCGTGCGTGACCATGGCCTGCGCGATGATGAAAGCCCCGATAAAGAGAAAGATGACGGGGTCCATGAACGCTCCGAAGACGACGTCGCCCGGAGCGTCGTCGGCGTTCGGCCCGACGTCCGGCACGTTGAGGATGACGCAGAGCGCCAGCGCGAGCACGGCCGTGACCGGTATCGGGATGGCCTCCGACAGCCAGTAGATTATGGTGAAGGTGAGTATGGCGGCCAGGGTATGCTGGCTCCTGTCGAGCGGCAGCGGCAGGAAGTACATGATGAGGAAGGCGATCGGCCCTAGGAAGAGCCCGATGGTCTGCCGCGCCCGCTCGAAGCGCTCCTCCGCGGGGGTCAGCACCTCTCGCTGTTCTGCGAGCGTCTTGTAGGTGCCGCCGGGTCTCACACCCTCGCTCATAGTTCCCCACCTCCTGCGCGCTTTGGTCGCGACTCCTTCCGACGCGGAAGTATAGCTTTTTGCTATATGCCGTACAGCGGACGCTCTGGCGGAGCGCTGCCCGTCGCTAGGTGCGGGTCCTGCGGCTGAGGGTAGCCTGAATGCGCAAGGAGTCCTCGTAGTCGCGGACGGCGCCGAAGAGCTTGCCCTCGGGGACGGTGGCGTGCCAGCGGTCGGTCCGGTATCCGTAGCGCCGCTTGAGCTCGCGCACCGAGTCGGCGGTGTAGCGCAAAGCGTAGACGAGGCGGCGGGTCTCGTCGGCCTGGCGTGGCAACAACCCCGTCCGTCCCTCAGTCCACCAGGAGACCTCCGGCATCGGCTCGCCCGACCTGAGGAGCAGATTCGTCTCCCACTCGACCCTGAGAGCCGCCATCTCGAACGTGCCGGGCAGTACGCTCAGTGGCCCCAGAGCGAAGGAGTCCTCCTCGTCGAACCCGAAGGTGCGCCCGAGACGCGCCCTGAGCTTTCCTTCGGGGAGCCGCTCGTAGCGGGAGCGGAGGGCGAGGAGTTGCTCTTCGGAGTACGTCTCGAGACCTCTGGCGGTCGGGCGTCTGGGGTCGAGTCCGCCGCGGCGGAGTATCCGGGAGAAAACCCTGTAGGAGCGCAGACTTTTCGCCAGCCAGACGACGTAGCCGCCGAGGGCGAGCGCGAGGCTCGAGATCATGGTCGCGTAGAAAGCCTTCCTGGGTACCGCGACGCCGCCTCCCTCCACCCCAGAACTACCGAAGAGGTTGTAGAACAGGACGACGGCGGCAGTGACCGCCGCGAAGTAGGCGAACCCGACGAGCAGGAACGCCCCCAGCCGCCTCACGGGCGGGGTGCACGACGCCGCCAGGCCCTCCCAGGCCACGCGCTCGTCGCCGATCTCGAACGCAGTTGTCTTCAACTGCTCCACGCGGTCCAGTATACCCGCAAGTCACGCGCCGGGACTGGGTGATATCTCACCCCGGAGCAGGTTCTGCGGCAGAGCGTTGGACACCCAGGGGCGGGTGTGGTTTAAAGCGAGCCGTGTCCATGCAGGTCCACAAAGCAGGGCGGGGCGGCATTCTGCGTACGGTTCTCCTTGTAGTGCTCCTCATGCTCATCGTGGTTCTCGCCTATCTGCTCCTGCCCTTCGGTGGTCAGAGGGTCGTGCTGCTAGGTAGCGACGCGTCGGCGGACGGGGTCTCGCGCTCGGACACCATCGTGGTGGCCAAAGCCGGGGGCGGGATGCTCGCCGTACCGCGGGACACGCTCGTCGATATCCCAGGCGTCGGGGAGGACAAGATCAACGCCGCGTTCGCTACCGGAGGCCCGGAGCTGACCGTCGAGACCCTGGAGATCCTCACCGAGCTCCCGATAGGAAGCTACGTCGTAGTCCACTTCGACGGGGTAAAGGACATCGTCAACGCACTCGACGGCATCACCCTCGAGGTCGAGGAGCCGATAGAGATGGGGATCGGGGGCCGCCCCGTCTCCATCCCCGCCGGGACGCAGACTTTGGACGGGTTCGAGGCGCTCGCCTACGTCCGTTACCGGGGCGGTCCGACGGCGGACATAGGCAGGATCGGTCGCCAGCAGAGGTTCCTGCAAGAGCTGGCTCGCGAGGCGACCTCGCCCGCGAAGTTGCCGCGCCTGCCCGCGACGGCGCTGGCCGTCTGGCGCAACATCGACACTAACATGAACCCCCTGCGGGCTGCCCGTTTCGCCGTCCAGATGCGGCTCGCAGGAAGCGTGGAAGCGGAGATCTACCCCGGCACCCCGCAATACATAGACGGCGTCTCATACTGGGTCCCGGACAGGGAGGCGGGTCGGCGGGTGGTCGATCGGACCGTGCGGTGAGCTACGTGGCGTGCGGAACCCCACGGTCAGGAGGCCGGGCTAGGGAGAGGTCACCCGGTCCTCTTCGGCCTCTCGTTCGCTTCCGGAGACCGGCGCGGTCCTTCCCCGGAGGAAGTGGTGTTGCTAAGCAGCCTGTTCTCTGGCGAGCTTGCTCTGCTCGGAGATCAGACGTCCCAGCCAGGCGAGGCCGGCGTCGCGCTCAGGCTCTTCTCCCAGGGTGCGCTCGGCGTTGACGTACCAGTTGAGGGCCTCGCGGTGGTTGCCGAGGCGCCTGTTTAGCTCGCCTACGAGGTAAGTCGTCACCGAGAGCTCGCGCCCGTAGAGGCCTTCCTCCCTGAGGGCGCGGATGAAGTAGCGGAGGGCCCGGAGCTGGAAGGTGCTCTCGAAGGGGTGCTCGCGCTCCTTGCGGCAGACCCACGAGGCGCGCAGGCAGAGGTCGCCTAGCTCGCGAAACCTGAGACCCCGCTCCTGACCGCAGACCTCGGCGGCGTGGAAGGCGAGCCACGGTGGGGGATTGGTCCGGAAGACCTTGAGGAGCCCGTCTTCTTGCAGGCGCTCCTCGATGTCGTAGCGCTCGTCGAAGGTAAGGTCGAGTTCAGAGAAATCCTCGCTGGCGGCGAAGGAGCACGTGGGGCACATGGTTATGGTGTCCTGGATCTTGCGCGAGCCGTCCGACTGGCGCCCCGGGAACTTGGGGCATAGATCTGTCTCCCGCCCGACCGTGACGTAGCTCCCGGCCTGCGGCGCCGGGAAGAGGTGACCACACAAGGGACACCGGACGCTCCTAAGCTCCGCCACGGACGCCCTTCCCGCCGCGCGAGATGCCGAGAACGAACGAGGATCGCCACGCAACCAAAGCACTTTCGAGTTTACCACAGCGCCCTACCCCCGCCGGTATAATGCCCCGCGAAGCCAACCGGAAAGGCGGTCGTGTCCAGATGGAGCTGCGCAAGAGCGAGGCCGAGGTCGCTCTGGAGCTGATGCGGCTCGTCCTGGAGCAGGCCGGTAGCCGCCGCCTCTCTCCGACGCGTACCCTCGCCCTCTATCACCTCTGCAAGGAGGCCGTTGCCTACAACCCTGAGGGCGCGGTTAGTGCCGAGTACCTCGAAGATAATCTCAAGAAGCTTCTGCAATAGATACCAGCTCCTGTCGAGGAGGTGCCCTGCGGCGCGATCCTGGACTTTCCTTGGGAGCAGGTGGTGGTCTCGCCTCTGGCGTGTTCGCTACATGATGCGCCTCAGGGCCGGCTCACGCGAGGTTGGAAAACAAGAGGTTGGAAAACAAGAGCGTTCTCCGTGTAACCTACGCTCGGGAGAACCGACCGTGGAGGATGGGATGGAGACGCAGCCTGCCGATGACACGCAGATACCAGCCGGCTACAGGGTCGTGGCCGTCGCCTCCGACACGTGGGTCCTGATAGCCCCCGGCGGTGCTAGGATAGCGCGCTATTTCGGGAGCCTGGAGCGCTGGCGGGTGGCGCGCGACGCGCGGGAGCATCAGCAAAGGAATGGGTGAGTGGCGGGGTCTCGTCCCGGGGCGCTGGCGCCGCTCTCCGTTACTAGATATGATGCCTTTCGGGTGTACTGACCGAGGAGGTTCCGTGCGAGCGACGACCCTGTTTATCTCGTCGATGTTGGCTCTGGCGCTGCTGGCAGTCGGTTGCGCCGGCGGTCAGAGCGGTGGGGGCGGCGGAGGCGAGGGTGATGGCGGGGGCGCGACGGCCGAGGTGCGTCCGGCGCTGGTGCTCGACGTCGGGGGCCTTGGCGACCAGAGCTTCAACGACTCCGCCTACGCCGGGTTGCAGCGGGCCAAGAGAGAGTTCGACGTGCAGACCGAGTACCTCGAGTCGAGTTCTCCGACCGACTACGTGGACAACCTCACCCAGCTCGCCGACTCCGGATACAACCCCGTCTACGCCGTCGGGTTCCTCATGACCGACGCCGTCAACGAGGTCGCCCCGCAGTATTCCGATACCAACTTCGCCATCGTGGACTCGGTCGTCGAGCCGCAGAACGCGGCGAGCCTCGTCTTCAGGGAACAAGAGGGGAGCTATCTGGCTGGCGTGGTGGCCGGTCTCATGACCCAGGAAGACACCGAGTACACCAACGCCGACGACAAGGTCGTCGGTTTCCTGGGCGGGCAGGAGTCCGACCTCATCGGCAAGTTCCAGGCCGGCTACGAGGCAGGCGTCGAGTCGGTATGCTCCGACTGCGATGTGCTCGTGCAGTACGCGGGCTCTACACCCGAGGCCTTCAACGACCCGGCGCGCGGCAAGGAGATCAGCCTGCAGCAGATCAACCAGGGTGCGGACATCATCTACCACGCCTCCGGCGCCACCGGCGCTGGCCTCTTCGAGGCTGCGGGCGAGAAGGGGATCTTCGCCATCGGCGTCGACGCCGATCAGGCCAAGCTCTTCCCCGACGCTCCCATCCTGACCTCCGTGGTCAAGCGGGTGGATAACTCTATCTTCCAGACTATAGAGGACGCCCGCAACGACGACTTCCCCGGCGGCGAGGTCGTCGAGTTCGGGCTGGACGACAAGGGCATAAGCCTCGCGCCTTTCGGCCGCTTCGACGGTGACGTACCCCAGAACGTCAAGGACGAGGTACAGAGCGCGCGGCAGGGGATCATAGACGGCGACATCAAGGTTCCCGACAAGGTCCAGTAAGGGACCAGCAGGGATGACCGAGAAGGAGGCCGGTGGAGGTAGAGCCGGGGTTCGCGAGGATGCCCCGGTCGTCCTCGAGATGCGCGGGGTGACCAAGACCTTCGGCTCCGTAAAGGCCAACGACGACGTCTCCATCACGCTTCGCCGCGGCGAGATCCTCGGGCTGCTGGGTGAGAACGGCGCCGGAAAATCCACCCTGATGAAGATCCTCTACGGTCTCTACAAGCCCGATTCGGGCGAGGTCTTTATCGACGGTGAAGAGGTGACAATCCACGACCCCAAGGACGCGGTCGGCCGCGGCATCGGGATGGTCCACCAGCATTTCACCCTGATCCCACCGCTCACCGTGGCCGAGAACTTAGTGCTCGGCGCGGAACCGAGGCGGGGCGCTACCCTGGACCTCGAGAGCGCGATAATGGCCACCGAGGATCTCAGTAGACGCTACGGGCTCAGAGTCGACCCGAGGGCGCGCGTAGCCGACCTCTCCGTCGGCGCGCGGCAGAGGGTCGAGATCCTGAAAACCCTCTACCGCGAGGCCCGGATACTGGTGTTAGACGAGCCCACGGCCGTCCTGACCCCGCAGGAGACAGAGGATCTCTTCGGCGTCCTCAAGGAGCTCGTTGCCGCCGGGCTCTCGATCATCCTGATCACCCACAAGCTTGGCGAGCTTCTCGGGGTGAGTGACGAGATAACGATCATCCGCGACGGGCGCGTGGTGGACACCGTACAGACGGCAGAGACGAACGAGGGCGAGCTGGCCCGCCTGATGGTCGGGCGCGAGGTGCTGCTGCGGGTGGAGAAGGAGGTCTCGAAGGTCGGAGAGCCGCGCCTGGTTGCGGAGAACCTCGTCGTCCTCTCGAACACCGGTGCGAGGGCCGTAGACGACGTGAGCCTCGAGGTAAGGGCCGGGGAGATCCTCGGCATAGCTGGCGTGGATGGCAACGGACAGATGGAGCTCGCCGAGGCGCTCGCCGGCATGCGTCACGTCGAGAGCGGACGCGTCTACCTCGACGGCGACGACGTCACGGCTCTGGGGGCCGACCCCAGGCAGGAGCGGGGTCTCGCCTACGTGCCCGAGGACCGGAGAACCAAGGGGCTCGTGCAGGACTTCACATTGTACGAGAACAACTCCCTGAAGACCTACGACGAGCCGCCTTTCTCGCGGTTCGGCTGGATCTTCCCGAAGGTCATGCGCCGCCGCGCAGCGGAGAACCTCAGGGCCTACGACGTCAGGCCCCCGGACCCGGACGCCAGGGCCGGCTCCCTCTCGGGGGGCAACCAGCAGAAGGCCATCCTGGCGCGCGAGCTCTCCGGCGACCCCGGCGTCATCATCGCCGCCCAGCCGACCCGCGGCGTGGACGTCGGCGCCATAGAGTTCATCCACGGCCAGCTCCTCAAGCAGCGCGCGGAGGGCAAGGCGATACTCCTCATCTCGCTCGAACTCGAGGAGGTCCGCTCGCTCTCCGACCGCATAGTCGTCATCTACGCGGGCAAGATCGTCGGCGAGGTAGGCTCCGAGGCCACAGACGAGGAGCTCGGTCTCCTGATGGCCGGGCGGGGAACCGCGGAGGAGAGCGCTTGAGCGAAGAGCGCCGGGAGCCGGAGAGCTCACGCCCCCCGGCGTTCCGCCGTTTCTTGGGCAACGCCACCGGGGCTCTCGTCTTCCCCCTCATAGCTATCCTCATCTCGTTTGCCATCGGGGCGCTCATCATGCTGGCGACCGGGAACAACCCGATCGAGGCCTACGGAGCGCTCCTCAGGGGAGCTTTCGGGTCTCCGCTCGCCGTCGGGCGGACCCTGCTCAACGCGACGCCCCTGATCTTCACCGGCCTCGCCGTCGCCGTCGCCTTCAGGGCCGGGCTCTTCAATATCGGCGGTGAGGGGCAGTTCTATATCGGGGCGATAACGGCCGCGGTGGCCGGCGTTTACCTGGGCTCACTCGGGGTATTCGGGATGGTCCTTGCGCTGACGGCCTGCGTCCTCACCGGGTTCTTGTGGGGCGCCATCCCCGGCTTTCTCAAGGCGTACTTCGGGGCGCACGAGGTGATCACCACGATCATGCTGAACTTCGTCGCGATCTACCTGGCGACCTACCTGGCGCTCAACCCCTTCCGGAGCGAGGGCCTCGTCCCCGGCACGGAGGCGATAGACCTCACGGCCCGCATCCCGTTTCTCGGCCTGGGGCTCGGGCGGGCCAACTACGGCTTCGTCTTCGGGCTCGTGGCCGCGCTCCTGGTCTATTTGTTCCTGTGGCGCACGAAGAGGGGGTTCGAGATCCGGACCGTCGGCTTCTCGCCCGGGGCGGCGAACTACGCCGGCATGCGGATCGGCGTGAACACGGTTCTGGCCCTGGCCATAGGTGGTTCTCTGGCGGCCTTGGGCGGCGGGGAGGAGGTGCTCGGGGTCTACGGCAAGATGTCCATACCGTTCGCCCAGTACATAGGCTTCAACGGCATCGGGGTGGCGCTCCTGGGGCGTAACCACCCGGCGGGGGTCGTGCTCGGGGCCTTGCTCTTCGGCGGCCTCGCCGCGGGCGCCCAGGAGATGCAGTTCGCTACCGACGTGCCGCTGCAGCTAGCCACCGTGATCGGCGCTATCATCCTTCTCCTCGTGACCGCTACAAAGCTGGTCGAACTCATCATCGGCAAGCGCGCCCGAGCCCTCGCCTCGGGCACCCGCCTGGAGGAGGGACTGGGGCAGTAGTGGACGATATACTCACCTCCCTCGGCACGCTCCTCGCCTCGACGATCCGAAACGCGACGCCGCTTATCTTCGCAGCCCTTGGCGGCATGTTCAGCGAGAGGAGCGGGGTCGTGAACATCGGGCTGGAAGGTCTGATGCTGATCTCCGCTTTCGCCGGTGTCGTCGGGGCCTTCCTCTCGGGAAGCTCCCTGGTGGGCCTCGGGTTCGGTCTCGCCGCGGGTCTCCTCTTTGCCCTGATCCACGCGCTTATGTGCATCACCTTCGAGGCCGACCAGATCATCTCGGGCACCGCCATAAACCTTCTGGCTCTGGGCGGCACGGGTTTCCTGATGGTCTTGATCTTCGGCAGCGGCGGTACCTCCCCACGCGTCTCGGGCTTCAAGGAGGTCGCCATCCCCCTGCTCTCCGACATACCCCTGATCGGACCTGCCCTCTTTAACCAGAGCCTGCTCGTCTACCTGATGTACGCCCTGATCCCCATAACCTGGTTCGTCGTCTTCCGCACCCCCTTCGGTCTGAGGCTGCGAGCGACGGGCGAGGTCCCTGAGGCGGTGGACACCGCGGGGGTTAGCGTCGCCCGCATGCGCTACTACGGCGTCGCCCTCTCGGGGCTCCTGGCTGCCCTGGGCGGCGTTTACCTCTCGATGGGCATCCTCTCCGCCTTCACCGAGAACATGACCGTCGGCCGCGGCTTTATCGCCCTCGCCGCCCTGATCTTCGGCCGCTGGAACCCGATCGGCGCAGCCGGCGCCGCCCTTCTCTTCGGCTTCGGCCTGGCCTTGAGCTTCCAGGTACCCCAGGAAGCCGTCCCCATCGAGTTCATTCAGATGCTTCCCTACATCCTGACCATCGTCGCCCTCGCCGGCTTCGGCGGCCGCGCTATCGCTCCCGCCGCCATCGGCAGGCCCTACAGGAAAGAATGACCCGCAAGGAAGTATGTTCCTGTAGCGAAGAGCAGGGGCTTTGACCCCGCGGACCTGACCCGAAGACCGGCAAGGCTGCGAACGCGGACGGCAGCGTCAGCTGGGTGCTACTTGACCGTGGGCGGTTGGTCTAGTTGGTAGTACCAGAATAGTTCCGACCGGCCGTCGTCGAACTTGACGTCAACGGCCCTGTGGGAACGCGCGCCGTAAAGGTGCGTTACGGTTCCTACCTGCCCCACACGAACGGGGCCGTTGCTGCCTACCCGTACCGTTGCACCTACTCGAAGGTCTTCGGATCTGATCGCGCCCCCTAGCCGCGGGTCTGTAGCCCGTAAGACCCTACGTTAATGAGGCTGGACACACCACTTCAACCCTAAACCGGCGATTGTTACGTGTTCTTTACCAAACCGTTACCGGGCCGCAAGGTAGGCGCTGCGGCCGTGTCCGGTCTGCGGGGTACGCGGCTAGACGGAATGCAGGCCCGATGGACTTGATGGAGCAGCTCTGAGAGTAGACTACAACGCCACACAATCGAAGCTTCTATAATCAAGGGCTCAAGGGGGCCAGGACGGATTTAGCCGCCGGGACTGGTCTAGTTCACGGGCGTTCAACCGATTACCGTCCGGCCCCTGACGCTGCGCAGAAGCTGTGGCTCGATCTACCGCTATGCCGGGGCGGGTTCGTTCAGGCCTAGCCAGTAGTCGGCGATCCGCTTTACCATCTCAGGGAATGGCACATCTGATAGCTTGTCCACGTAACCATTGACCCCCAAGCGGTAGGCTTCTGCCTGGTCTGTTGAATTGTCTGACGCGGTCAGCATTACTATCGGCAAGAGCTTCGTCCGTTCGTCGGCGCGTAACCGCCGCAGCGTTTCCAGCCCGTCCATGCGCGGCATGTTCAGGTCCAGCAGGATCAAGCGCGGCTTCACGCTAACGTCCCGGCTGGCGTGGTCGCCCCTGCCAAGCAGGAAGTCCAGGGCTTCGATCCCGTCGCCTGCCGTGACTATTTCATTGGTATATCCGAGCTTTCGTAGTAGAACGCTAAAGAGTTCTGCATTGACCGGTCTGTCATCCACGAACAGGACAAGCGCACCTTCCACGTTGGATCCCCCAAGTATATGTTAACGTGACTTAACATAACCCTTGTCCGGATACTACCCTTTGTTCGCCGAGTTAAACTTCCCGAGCGCCATGACAGACGGGCTGGTCGGTCAGGCCGCGCTCGGCAAGCCCTACCGCAAGGAGTAGCGAACCAACAGACCACAGGCTAGCAGGGATACGCTCAGCGCCAGCACCGGCGCGCCGCCTGTGTCCGGGAGAGCCGCAGGGCCATCACCCCGGCTCTCGGCCAGGATGA
>DASTQK010000214.1:0-2896 GCA_035761765.1 Rubrobacteraceae bacterium | reverse complement strand
CGCCGCTGCCAGGCCTGCGAAGGGTACCCAAAGCAACCCCCCGCGATCCGGGAGGTGCTCCCCCACCTCGGCCTCCCGCTCCCGGCGCGGCGGATGTGACAAAGCCACTAGCGCCGCAGCGAGCAACGAGCAGGCGACAAGCGCCCCGGAGACCCACAGGTAGGCTTCGAGGCTGGCCTGCATGACGAGCATGGGCATCCCCAGGAGCGCGAAGACGCTCGTGCTGATCACGAAGGCCGCGGGAGGCAGGGCGGCCCCGGAGAAATACTCGCGCAAAGACCAGCGCGCCAGCAACGCTCCCGGCGCCAGGAACAAGACGAAGGTGCTCAGTACCGTGACCCACGGGAGGCCTTCGAAGGCCTCCCGCCAGGGCCGACAACCGCGAAGGCCGCGGCGCCCAGGAGGGCGACGCCGGCCTCGAAACGGCGAAAGTAGATCCCGGACTTGCCTGACGTGCCGTCTCCCCGAGTCAGGGAACACTCCTTCTTCATCTGCATCGCCCGAACATTGTAGCCGGAGAGAGCGAGAAGCTCGGCTCCGCGCGGGGGACGTTTCGGGCGTGAGCGACGAGGGAAGGCTCAGTGGAATGTCTACCGTCGCAGAAAGGGGAGGATGAAGAGAAGAATCGCCGCGCTCCTGAGCGCCGCACTCGTCTCGATGTCGGGCGCAGCGGCGTGCTCGGGAGTCCAGGATCGGCTGGAGAAACGGGCGCAGGACGAGGTGGATAAAGGCCGCCAGCGTATCGAAAAAGAGGTCCGGAAGGGTCAGAAGCAGGTAGAGGAGCAGATCGATAAAGACCGACGACAGGTCGAGAAGGAGGTGGAGAGAGGGCGGCAGCAGGTCAAGGAGAGGGTGCAAGAGGAGCAACAGAGGGCCGGTGAAGGGCAGTGAACCCTACCGAGCCGCGTGCGCCGGCACCCTTCGACGTGAGGTCTGCAGGCAACGGAACGGAGGCAAGTGTGGCGATAGAGCTGTCGTTGTTCAACAACTCGGTTACGACCCTGGTCAACCACCTGACCAGCTACTACGGGGATGACGCGGAGCTCGACATCTACGTAATCTGCGCGAGGGTCAAGGCTTCAGACATGCCAGGCGGCAGCGGGTTGAACTGGATCGTCGGCCCCAACGGCCACGAGCACGCCCCCGGCTTGCTGCGCGGTGTCCTGGAGGCGCTTGAGAACGGCAACGGACACGGTGAATGACGGTGGAGCTGCCTAGATCTTGAGTGCCTTCGAGGCGCCGAGCACGCCGCCCGAACCGTCTCTGGCCTGCACGCCGACGTACGGCCCGGTGGTGCGCACCGTGACGGCGGTCTCGAAGCCCTCACGGTCCGTGACGGGTCCGATGGGCTTGAGTCGGCCGGGGCCGTCACCGGCGAGCGCCTGCCAGGCGGCGACCTCCGTAGCCCCGTTCCAACTGGCGTAGACCGTCACCTCGTCGGGGGCGGGCCCGGGCTCTGCGGCCACGGCTGGTTCGTCGTCCGGCTGTCCGCTCCACGGGAAGCGGAAGGCCCTGTAGGAGTTGACCTCGGGAGGGAAGCCGGCGCTGAAGAGAAGCTCGCCGTCCTCGCTGAACTCGGAGAAGAGGGGCAGGCTGCCCCAGCCGAGAAAGGCGTTACCGTTGGGAAGGACCTGCATGCTGCCCATCACGGCTGCCACGCGTCCATCGGGCTCGCCGTACTCGCGCGCCAGGGTAGCCGTCATCTTGTCCTCGTCGAGATCGAAGACCAGACCATAAGACTTGTCGTCCTTCTGTAGGCCACCATTATCGAAGACCGTGATGGTGCCGTCAGCTTGGCGGCGGGCGTCGTGCTGGTAGCGCATCCAGGTGCCGGGACCCATCTCGAAGTCGCTTTTCTTACCGCCCAACCGCCAGAGGATCTCACCTGTCTGGCGGTCGATCTTGTAGACCGCCCAGGTCGTGCGGGCCGAGACGAGCAGGTTGTCGTCGGAGTCAACCTCTACGGAGTTGATGTGGAAGTAGTCGAAGGTCCCCCCCGCCTCCTCCGGCACTGGCCTGTAGGACTCGTCGAGACCGACGTGGTCGAGGCTGTGCCACTCGAGGAGCACCTCGCCGGTGGCGATGTCCACCTCCTGCGCGATCCCGTCCAGGACGATGCCGTCCTGCGGACCCCCGATAGAGGAGAGATCCCAGCGCACGGGGCTGTAGATCGTGAAGAGCGCCGTGCCCTCACGCGTGATGAGGAACTCGTGGTGGTCGCCCGCGTATCCGTTCGCCGCGCGGACCCGGGCGACCTCATGGTAGGAGCTGTCCAGGATCACGTACTCCCCGCGGCCGTAGGTGGTGCCGAAGCCCTCGTAGTAGGTGAGCACCGGCTCGCCCCGGTAGCGCTGCACCTTGAGGTCCATGGCCCTCGCGTCCTCTCGCTGCACGGACCGGAACCAGACTATCTGCCCGTCGTTGTCGACTATCATCGGCCCGTTCTGGACGGCGCCTTCGTAGCCGGGCCCCGTCTTCGGGGCGGCGAAGACGTAGCCAGGAGCAGTGGCGCGCGCCGGTGTAGCCACCCCGACGCCCGGCGGGCTGAGGTCCGGGCGTGAACGAAAGGCGAGCACGTCCCTCGGACGCGAAGGGGTGCTACCCGCCTCTGACGAGCCGGGCGTCGCCGGTGTCTTCTCCGAGGCGCGCCCGACCGGTTC
This sequence comes from Rubrobacteraceae bacterium, assembly GCA_035761765.1. Lineage (GTDB taxonomy): Bacteria > Actinomycetota > Rubrobacteria > Rubrobacterales > Rubrobacteraceae > JALYGY01. The sequence continues at coordinate 236 of DASTQK010000214.1, read as the reverse complement.
GCAGCCCAGAGCGTTCGTCACCGCGATCCACGCGGCGCCGGCGCTCACGGCCTTGAGAAACCCCCGCCGCGTCATCATTCTCTCGCTCAGATCGTTCACTCTTCTCGTCGTCAATCGCACCTCGTCGCCAGGGCCCCCAGAGGCCTGTGGTAGCTCGCCGTCTCCAAAGGCCATAACTGTACCCCAAAAAAATGTTCAGGGTCTGTTGCCACCAGGCGAACTCTTTCGAGTTCGAG
>DASTQK010000213.1:0-3759 GCA_035761765.1 Rubrobacteraceae bacterium | reverse complement strand
GTTCTGTACGTCGGAGCGCCCGCCCTGCACGTCGCGGTGGCCCTCTTACTCTTCGTCCGGCTGCGCGGTTCGGTGGGGGTGGAGCGCCAGCAACTCAAGTGGTTCGCTTACGCCGTCGCCGCCCTCACGCTGGGCATAGTACTCAACATCGTCTCTCAGGTAGTAGATATTGCCTGGTTCACCCGCGTCGCGACGGTCTTCTTTACGCTAGCCACGACGGGTATCCCGATCTCCATAGGGATAGCGATCCTCAGGTACCGCCTCTACGACATAGACCTCCTCATAAACCGAACCCTCGTCTACGGCTCGCTGTCGGTGACACTGATCGCCCTCTACTTCGGCGTCGTCGTCGTCCTGCAGCGTCTCTTCGTTGCCCTGATCGGCCAGCAGAGCACGCTCGTCACCATCGTCGCCACCCTCGCGATCGCCGCGCTGTTCAACCCCTTGAGGCGCCGCATCCAATCCTTCATAGACCGCCGGTTTTACAGGAAGAGGTACGACGCCAGGAAGACCCTCGACGAGTTCTCCTTCAAGTTACGTGACGAAACCGATATCAAAGCCCTCAACGACGACCTGGTAGGGGTGGTAAGGGAGACGATGCAGCCCGCGCACGTCTCTGTGTGGTTGCGTCCCGACCCCGCGCCGAGGGGTACCCAAGCACAAGAGTAGGCTGCTTAACCCAAGGCTTCATCCATACCGTCGGCGGCGTGCCTTCCCATGCTAGGGATCCAGTGCGAATAACGATCGAGGGTCATGGTTATGCTGGCGTGCCCAAGAAGGTGTTGTACCAGTTTCGGGTGGACGCCGCGTCCCAGAAGCAGGGTGGCGCACGTGTGCCTGAGGTCGTGCCAGCGGATAGGGGGGAGGCCTGCGCGGTTGAGGAGCGGCTTGAAGTGGCGGTTCACCACGTTCTGGGCATCCAGCGGGGTGCCCTTGCGCGTGGCGAAAATGAGCCCTGAGTCCTCGTATGAGCTTGCCCCAAGCTTATCCTCGAGCTGGTGCTTGCGGTGGGTTCTGAGGGCACCTCTTGCAGCGAGCAGGAGCGGACAACCCGCATAGGCCACCACGGACGCGTGTTGTTTGCAGCCTCACATCCGACTACGATTACCGGCATGCTGCGCATCCGAGCTTCGGAAGCCGCCGATTACCCGCCCATAAGTGACTACGCCCTTATCGGTGACTGCAGGAGCGCGGGGCTTGTCTCCCGAGACGGCTCGCTGGATTGGTTGTGCCTTCCCCGTTTCGATAGCCCCGCGGTCTTCGCCGCCCTACTCGACGTCAGGGATGGTGGGCGTTTCCGCATCAGACCATCCGGAGAGTATCGCACCGAGCGTCGCTACCTTCCTGAAACCAACGTGCTCGAAACCACCTTCCATTGCCCGACCGGCACGTTTATCCTGCGCGACCTCATGCTGGTTTCTTCCGAGGAGCAAAAGCGGGCGTCTCTCACTCCCGAGCACGAAGTCCTGCGCGAGATAGAAGGACTCGCTGGTGAGGTAGAGGTAGAGATCCTCTACGATCCCCGCCCCGACTACGGCCGGATCCGTGCGAGGCTCGAGGATCGAGGGCAACACGGCATTCGCTGCGAGGCCAACGGAGCGCTCCTCATGCTCCGCAGCGAACTACCATTGGAGTTTGCCAGTGACGGCCGGAGCGCGCAGGGACTAGTCCGGATCCGGCCCGGGGAGCGCAAGTACCTCTCTTTTAACTACAGCAACGAGGCTCCGGCGGTGGTCCCTCCCCTCGGGGAGGCCGCCCGCGAAAGGCTCGAGCGAACGGTCCGTTGGTGGCACGAGTGGGCGAACCGCTGCGCGTATCGGGGACCCTATCGGGACGCGGTCGTGCGCAGCGCCTTAGCGCTGAAGCTGATGACCTATGCCCCTTCCGGCGCGCTCGTCGCGGCGCCCACCACCTCGCTCCCCGAGGCAATAGGTGGCGTCCGCAACTGGGATTACCGCTACTGCTGGCTGCGCGACGCATCATTCACGCTGCGCGCCCTCTCTACCCTCTGCTACGACGAGGAGGCGGAGGCCTTTCACGGCTGGATGCTCCACGCCACGCGCCTCACCTGGCCCGAACTCCAAGTGCTCTACGACGTGTTTGGGGAGGCCAGGCTGCCCGAGCGGGAGTTGGGCTATCTGGGGGGTTACGCCGGCTCGCGCCCGGTGCGCATCGGCAACGACGCTCACGGCCAGCTCCAGCTCGACGTCTACGGGGAAGTCCTCGACGCCGCGGTGCAGCTTGCGGGTCGAGGCGGGCGTTTCGACCGCGATGCCACTCGCATGCTCAACGGGCTTGGCCACACGGTGTGCAGGCGCTGGCGCGAGCCGGACGAGGGCATCTGGGAGGGTCGCTCCGGCCGCTTCCACCACACCCACTCGAAGGCGCTCTGCTGGGTCGCGCTCGATAGGCTCATCAAGATGCATGAGGCCGACCATCTTAAGGTCCCGGTCGATATGTTCCGTATCCATAGGGACGAGATCCGAAGAGAGATCGAGGCGCGAGGCTACAACGAGCGGATAGGCAGCTACACGCGCACCTTCGACGGCGACGAGGTGGACGCGAGCCTCCTGACCCTGCCGCTCTACGGGTACATCGAAGGAACGAACCCGCGGATGCGTTCCACCCGCGCCCGCATCCACGAGAGGCTCAGCCGCGATGGCTTGCTCTATCGCTACGAGACTGGGACCGACGACGGGCTCCCACCCGGCGAGGGCGCCTTCGGCATCTGCAGCTTCTGGGCTGTGGAGTGCCAGGCCCGCGGCGGCGACGTGGAGGGGGCCAAGCGGGCGTTCGAACGGCTCCTCTCTTACGCGAACGACGTGGGTCTCTTCGCTGAGGAGATAGACCCTGAGACCGGTGCGGCCCTAGGGAACTTCCCGCAGGCGTTCACTCACATCGGCCTCATAAACGCGGCGCTCACGCTCGCCGTACGCCAGCTGGAGGGCGTGCCTTTGATCCGCAAACCGCCGTCACCATCGGGGACTGCAAAGGAGGATAGTGCATGAACAAGCGCGGCGTCTCGCTCTGGGGATTCGTCGGCACGGTGGTTCTGACGACCCTAATGGCTGGGAGCCAGGGGCTCGGTCTCACCCGCATAAGCCTCCCGTTCATGCTTGGGACCATGTTCACGCCTGATCGGGATCGGGCCAAGCTCATAGGCTTCGGCATTCACTTCGTTAATGGTTGGATCTTCGCCTCTGTTTACGCCGCGGCCTTCGAGAGCTGGCGCCGGGCAACCTGGTGGCTTGGAGCCGCGATCGGGCTGGTGCATGCCCTCTTTGTGCTGGCGGCGGCCATGCCGGCACTGCCCGTGATGCACCCGCGGATGGCGAGCGAGCAAGAGGGGCCCGCGCCGACCAAGCAGCTCGAGCCGCCCGGCTTCATGGCCCTGAATTACGGCCGGCGCACGCCGATCTCGATGATCCTGGCCCACCTTCTCTACGGCGTCATCCTGGGCACTTTCTATCGGCTCAAATGATCAGCTTGACCAAAGGTTTCAGGAAGAGACCGGCAGTGATCGACGAACTGTAGCGCTCTTCCGCATCGAAGCTCCAGACGATGGATAGCAATGTAGAGCAACATACTGCAAGCCGCCGTGACAGGGATCGGTAAGAGTGCCAGAGGCCCTGACCCTAACCGAGGCGCAAACGTCTCCAATGCGCTGCAACCTAGGGAAATGAGAACCGCTTAGATACACGATATTTGCAAGCCTGTACAAACCCCTGCAACGCCTGAGTTATCACTCGTAGCCGGAGC
>DASTQK010000212.1:0-4006 GCA_035761765.1 Rubrobacteraceae bacterium | reverse complement strand
CAGAGGAGGTGGACCTCGATCTGGCGAGCTTCGAGAGGATAGCCATCGTAGGGTGCGGCACCGCCTACCACGCAGGCCTTTTGGGCAAGGAAGCCATAGAGAGGTTGGCCCGCATCCCAGTGGAGGTTGCCGTCTCTAGCGAGTACCGCTACCGGGAGTCCATAGGCGACGAGAGGACGCTCCTCATAGCCATCTCCCAGAGCGGGGAGACAACAGACACTCTGGCGGCCATAGAAGCGGCGCGCGCTTTCGGCGGGAGGGTGCTGGCCATCACCAACACTCAAGGCTCGCTCATAACCAGGGAGGCCGACGCGGTTCTGCTGACCAAGGCTGGCCCGGAGATAGGGGTTGCGGCCACCAAGACCTTTCTCGCCCAGATCGCTGCCCTCTACCTGCTCGCCCTCGGGCTAGCCTGGGCGAAGAAAGCTACGCCAGAAGAGGAGCTTCGAGAGTTAGGACGAACATTGCGCCGGACGCCGGAGAAGGTCGAGGAGACGCTGGGGCTTGTGGAGGGGCGCGTAGAGGAAGCTGGCTCTCTGTTCGAGGAGGCCAGGTGCGCGCTCTATCTCGGACGAGGTTTCTCATATCCGGTGGCGCTCGAAGGAGCCTTGAAGCTGAAGGAGATCTCCTACCTGCCCGCAGAGGGCTACCCGGCAGGCGAGATGAAGCACGGCCCCATAGCACTGGTCGATGAGCATTGCCCCGTGGTGGCTGTCCTCGGGCAGGGTCTCACCAGGGAGAAGACGCTCTCTAACGTAGAAGAGACCGTTGCCCGGGGTGCGAGCGTGATATCGGTGGCTCGCGAGGAAGATAGTGGTGCGCGGCGGATCTCGCGCGTAGTGGTGCCTGTTCCGGAGGCATCAGCCATCCTGGAGCCGTTTGTCTCGAGTGTGCCTTTGCAGCTTCTAGCCTACCGCGTGGCCAAGAGCCGCAGCCTGGACGTCGACAAGCCGCGCAACCTCGCCAAGAGCGTGACGGTCGAGTAGTGTGCCGCATGAGACGGACCTGATCCTGTTTCTGACCGCGTCGCTAGCGCATCACCTCGAGTGCCCCCGGCTCGACGCGGAAGGACATCGGCAGGCTGCCCCACACCTCACCGTCGAGCTGAACCGGCACCTCGGCGTCTGGGGACTCTGCCCTGACCTCCCTGGCGCAGAACGAATCCATCGAGCGGTCGAGGGGACGCCGAGCCATGATGCTCGCGAAGATGTCTGGCCGCAGGAGGAGGCTCACGCGCCTGACGCAGATCACCTCGAGCTTTCCGCTCGTCAGGAGGCCCGGGCCGGAGACCCGGTAGTCTCCACCGTAGCGGTGGGCATTCGCGACGATAGCGAAAGGCACTACATGGTTTGCGCCTCCGCCGCTCACGCGCACCGGGGGAAAATTCTCCTGGAGAAGAACCTTGAACGCTATCAGTGGGAAGGCCAGGCCCTTCAAGCGGTCCTTGAGGCGCGGCGTCACGGCGCTGACCACCTTCGCGTCGAAGCCCATCCCCGCCATGCACGCGAAGCGCCGCTCGACGCCTTCGCCGTCCGTGGCGACGCCGAGGTCCATCCTCATCCTCTCGCCGCGCAGGATGCGCTCGCAGGCGTCCTCCGGGTCGAGCGGGAGCCCGAGCTCGCGGGCGAGCACGTTGGCCGTGCCGAGCGGCAGGATGCCTAGGGTTGCCTCCCTGTGCAGACCGTTTATTGCCTCGTTTATTGTTCCGTCGCCCCCGGCGACGATGACCAGGCTATCCCCGGCTGATGAGGCGAGCTCTGTGGCGTGGTCGGGGTGCTCGGTATTCACCACCTCTACCGCAAGGCCGCCGGAGCGCAGGACCGTCGCGCAGCGCTCCAGGTAGCCCTTGCTCCCCGCACGCCCCGAGTTCGGGTTGCCGATGATGATTGCCTCTCCACCCATCGCGCATACTATAAGCCCTTTTGCGAAAGGCGCATCTGCCGTACCATAGGTCGCGTGGACGGTTTCGTCGTGCCGGGGATCGGGGTAGACGTCGTGGACGTCGAGCGCATGAAGTTCGCCCTCGAGCGCACCCCCAGAATCCGCCAGCGCCTCTTCACCGAGGCAGAGATCACCTACTGCGAGAAGTTCCGATTCGCCGAGCGCCACTACGCAGGGCGCTGGGCGGCCAAGGAGGCTGTGACGAAAGCTCTGGGATGCGGCCTGATCCAGTGGAACGGCGTCGAGGTGATCCGGCAGCGCCGGCGTCCTCCCACGGTGCGCATCTTCGGCAAGATACAGAAGTTCGCCGACCATGTCGGCGTCCGCCAGGAAGACCTTTCTATCTCCATCACCCACTCCGAGCTCTCCGCCGTCGCCGTCTGCGTGGTGCGCAAGGCAGGCGTCGAGGCACGCCTGCCGTAATGAGGCTCTACACCGCCGAGGAGATGTCCCGCGCGGACCGGCGGGCGCAGGAGCTGGGGATACCGGGCGGCGTCCTCATGGAGCGCGCCGGGGCCGCTATGGCCCGCGTCGCCCTCGACGCCTTCGCTCCCCGGCACGCGCTCGTCGTCGCGGGCGGCGGTAACAACGGCGGCGACGGCTTCGTCATCGCCCGCGAGCTGCACCTCGCGGGGGCCGAGGTCGCGGTTCTGCCGACAAAGGACGAGTACGGTGGGGACCCCGGAACGAACTTCGAGATCCTGCGCAACCTCGGCGTAAGGTTAATTACCGAGGATGTGCTCCAGAGGGAGCTGGAGCAGACGGATCTCGTGATCGATGCTCTGCTCGGGACCGGCTTCTCGGGGGAGGTGCGCGAGAGGGAGGCGCGCCTTATAGAGGGGTTGAACGGGGCGCAGGCGCCCGTCCTTGCTGTAGACGTGCCATCGGGGGTGGACGGCGCGAACGGAGAGGTCGAGGGGGCGGCGGTGCGGGCCGACCTCACCGTCTGCGCGCACGCGGTGAAGGTGGGGTGTGTGATCTCCCCTGGCCGCGAGCACGCGGGAGAGGTGATCGCCGTAAAGATCGGTATCCCCCCCGAGGCCAACGTGGACTCATCGCTCGTCTGGACCGGCGTGGACTCTTTGCGGGGCAGGCTCCCACGCACCACCGAGCCGGCGCACAAGTACTCCGCCGGTGCCCTGCTCGTCGTCGCTGGCTCCCGAGGGACCACCGGCGCCCCGCAGATGGTCGTCCGTGGCGCCGAGAGGGCGGGATGCGGCATAGCCTTCCTCGCGACGGCGGAAGGCTCGGCCCCTTCGGTGGACCTCGAGCTCACAGAGGCGCTCGTCCACGGCGTCACCGAGACACCAGAGGGCTACCTCTCCTCCGCGGCGCTGGAAGAGATCTTGGCCCTGGCAGAGAGGACCTCGGCCCTCGTTGTCGGGCCGGGGATGGGCGTTGGGGACGAGGGCAGGCGCCTCGTGGAGGGGATCCTGGAGGATAGCGAGGCCCCCGTTCTCCTCGACGCCGATGCCATCACGAACCTCGCGGGGAGCGACGTCCTCGCCGAAAGAACCGCACCGACCGTGATCACGCCTCACGCCGGAGAACTCGGACGGTTGTTGGGCGCGGGAGCGAAGGAGATCTCCGCCAGCAGGCTGCGCGCCGCGCGAAACGCGGCTGAGGCGCACGGCTGCTGCGTGCTCCTCAAGGGCTCGGACACGATAGTGGTGGAGGGCGAAAAGGCCGCGGTCAACTCGACGGGGAACGTCGGGCTCGCGACCGCCGGCACCGGAGACGTGCTCTCCGGCGTGATCGGGGCTTTCCTCTCGCGCGGGATGGAAGCCTACGAGGCGGCGCGCGCCGGCGCGTGGGTGCACGGACGGGCTGCGGAACTCTGGCTCGAGGAGACCGGCTGGCCCGTGGAGAGCATGATCGCGACCGACCTACTCGACTACAGTCCCGTCGCCGTTGGCGAGATAGCGTGAGCCGCCTTTGACCTTCAGGCTGCTGTTCGTGGGCGACGTCGTAGGAAGCGCCGGGTGCTCGGCCGCCCTTGACCTGGTGCCGAAGCTGCGCGAGGAGTTGAGGCTCGACGCCGTCGTAGCCAACGCGGAGAACTCGG
>DASTQK010000211.1:0-5441 GCA_035761765.1 Rubrobacteraceae bacterium | reverse complement strand
GCCGCGACGAGCTTCGCGGTCTGGTTGGCGTCTGAGGGGTGAAGGACGGTCGAGCCGTGGACAGCGCGCATCATGGCCAGATCCTCGAGGGCCATCTGGGAGGGACCGTCCTCCCCGATCGAGACGCCCGCGTGCGAGCCGGAGAGCCTGATATTGGCTCCCGAGATGGCGGCCATCCGGATGAAGTCGTAGGCGCGGCTGAAGAACGCCGCGAAGCTGGATGCGAACGGCACCCTCTTACGCACGCTCATCCCGACAGCGGCCGCGACCATCTGCTGCTCGGCGATGAACATCTCGAAGTAGCGCTCCGGGTACGCCTCGGCGAATTCCTCGGACTTGGTGGAGTTGCTCACCTCGCCGTCCATCGCCACGACGTCCTCCCTGACGGCCCCTATGGCCTCGAGCGCCTTCCCGTAGGCGTTGCGGGTCGCCTCGGATTCCCCGACCTCCCAGGTCGGCAGTTGGAGACCTCCGGTGAGGCCGGCGGTGAAGGTCTCGCTACCGGAGTCCGGCTTGTGCACCTCGACGAGGAGGTTGTTGTCGGAGTCGAGCTCCTCGAGTGCCCTGGCCTCGTCGTCGGGCTTGACCGGCTTGCCGTGCATGCCGTCCACGTCCTCGAGGAAGGAGACGCCGCGGCCCTTCTTGGTCTGGGCGATGATCAGGGTCGGGATCCCTTCCTGTTGCAAGGCCTCGGCATAGGCGCGGTCTATCTCGTCGGGCTCGTGGCCGTTTATCTGGATCGCATGCCAGCCGAAAGCCCGGGCCCTTGCCGCGTAGTGGTCGCCGTGCCAGCCGTCCATGGTCTCGCGCGTCTGGCCGAGACGGTTCATGTCCAGGATGGCTATCAAATTGCCCAGCTCGTAGAAGGAGGCGTGCTGGAAGGCCTCCCACATCGAGCCCTCGGCCATCTCGGAGTCCCCGCACAGGACCCAGACGCGGTAGGGGATCTTGTCGAGGTACTTGCCCGCGAGCGCGACGCCGACGCCTATGGGAAGGCCCTGCCCGAGTGAGCCCGTCGCGACGTCGACCCACGGGATCTCTGGCGTCGGGTGGCCTTGCAGGCGGCTGCCGAACTCGCGGAAGGTCATCAGCTCCTCGTCGGTGATTGCCCCCGCGGCCTTGTACATAGAGTAGAGAAGCGGCGAGGCGTGACCCTTCGAGAAGATCAGGTGGTCGTTCGCCGGGTTCTCCGGCGCGTCGAAGTCGTAGCGCAGATACTTGCCCATAAGCACGGCCATGAGCTCGGCCGCCGACATGCTCGAGGTGGGGTGCCCCGAGCCAGCACCGGTGCTCGAGCGTATACTGTCCACGCGCAACTGCTGCGCGAGCGCGCGCCACTGCTCGGCGCCAACGGTCTGACCTTTGATCTGTTGCGTCACCTCGTACCTCCTTGACGGCACCGCCGTTGTTCTTGTGAAACGGTTTCTATCCTCTACTACCCTGCCTCTGCCGTCCAGAAACCGCACCTCCGCACACGACCCGGCTAACGCCTGGGGTTTATGCCTGTCCCGGACGTTGTAGGGTCTGAAGCCCGATGATTGCAGAGTATCCCGAGCAAGAGATCGCCGCGTTCTTTTCGGGACGCGGCGATCTCTGCGTGGAGTCGCTCTTACCGAATCTTGGTTTGGACCGGCTCCGGATTGCGAGCCGTTGTCATAATGACCGCGGGGCTACGGAAGGGGACTAATACCGGGCACCTAGCCGTTCGCCGAATCGCGCCGGTCCTTTTTCGTGCGGGTGCCTCTCTCCCCTCCGGGGGGCGGCAAATTGCGTGCCGAAGGCGAGTAGAATACTGCCCCGGATGAAGATGCGGATAGTGGAGCGCTACTTCGAGAGCAAGCTTAGGGCTGCGGAACTGCGCGCATCGCGGTGCACGAGCGTACGGTGTTGAAGGACTCTGTCCAGCGTGCTCCTCGACGAGCACGTAGTAGCGTTAGGCAAGCGGCGATCGGAGAATTGCTGTGATTATCGATCCCGAGAAGCTCGACCCGCGGAGCTGCTACAAGCTGCTTACAGGCTCGGTGGTCCCGCGGCCCATAGCCTGGACCTCGACGGTCAGTCGCGACGGCGTGCGCAACCTCGCACCTTTCAGCTTCTTCACCGTCGCCTCCCGCAACCCGCCGATGCTGTGCATAAGCGTGGGGCCGCGTGTAGAACGCCCCCCGGAAACCAAGGACACCCTGAGCAACATCGAGGAGACCGGGGAGTTCGTGATCAACATCGTCTCCCTGCCCCTCTCGAACACGATGCACGAGTCTTCGAAGAGCCACCCGCCGGAGGCCGACGAGTTCGAGAAGGCCGGTCTCACCGCGGGCCCTTGCGAGGTCGTCGGGGCGCCGCGGGTGGCAGAGGCCGGGGTGAGCATGGAGTGCGTTCTGGACCGGGTGCTCGCCCTCGGCACCGACCACCTCGTCATCGGCAGGATGGTCCGCTTCCACGTGCGTGATGAGCTCTACGAGGACGGCCGCATAGACGTGGCGAAGCTGCGGCCGCTCGGCCGTCTCGCGGGCAACTACACCAAGGTCGAGACGATCTTCGATCTGCCCACCGAAGAGAGCTTCTGACGGCCTCGTCGCCGCGCAGTGTCAGAGCAGACACGCCGCTTGTGCCCGCGGTGAGCAGGTGCCGGTCGGGCACCGCTCGCCATCCCGGCTAACTGGCGAGCGGTTAGAATGTCTCACGACAGGTAGCGTGAGCAGGAGGTAGCAGTATGTCCGAGAGAAAGCAACCGGAGGCGGCGCAGGACCTGACCGAGGCGTTCGGCGAGCCCTACCGCAGGGTGATGCAGACCGCCGTCGATACCCAGCAACGGAACGTGCAGCTCGCCCAGGGCTGGGTCGAGGGGCTAACCGGGGTACTCGAGAGCCAGGCCGAGGCCAACCGGGCGCTCACCCGGGCAATGGAGTCCTACGTCGGCGTCGTGGAGGAGGCGATCCGGAGCCAGGAACGGACCAACCGCGCCCTCACCGAGAGCCTCGAAGCCTTCAGGGACGTGATCGAGCGCACCACCAGCCTGCAGGACAAGAGCACGAGCCTCGTCGAGAGCTTCTTCGGCGACGTGACCGGTGAGCTGCGGGAGAGCATGCAGAACAGCCAGGCCGTCGCCCAGGGCATGATGGAGGGCTCGCAGAAGCAGATGGAGGCGTTCCAGAAGCTCCTGGCCGAGGCGATGGACTCCTACATGAACCTCCTGAACGCGCCCTTCGCTCTCTACCAGAAGAACCTGGAGGCGCTCGGGCGCCAGGGCGAATAGAGCCAGCTCCGACCGGGTATATCCGGTATGCAACTAATGGTGTATGGAGCAGGAGATCCCGACGTGACTTACACGTCCAGAGGAGGTAGACGGTGCAGATAAGCGAGAGAAACCTGGAGGTCAGGAACCTGATCGGGGGCTCCTGGGAGAACCGAGACGGGCGCGAGACCGAACCGGTCTACGACCCCGCCACAGGCGAGGTCATAGCCGAGACCCCGCTCTCTACGGCCGAGGACGTAGACAGGGCCGTGACGAAGGCGCGGGAGGCGTTCCCGGCATGGTCTGCTACCCCGGTCGTCGAGCGCGCTCGTCTGCTGTTCCGCTTCAAGGCGCTCCTCGAAGAGCACTTCGAGGAACTCAGGGACCTCGTCACCCTCGAGAACGGCAAGGACGCTAAAGACGCGGGTGGTGAGGTCAGGCGCGGCATAGAGGTCGTCGAGTTCGCCTGCGGGATGCCCACCCTCTTGATGGGCGAGACGGTGAGGGAGGTTGCCAGAGGGATAGATAACGCCTCCTATCGCTTCCCGCTCGGGGTAGTTGCAGCTATAACGCCTTTCAACTTCCCGTGCATGGTGCCGCTCTGGACGCTGCCCATAGCGATTGGTGCCGGTAACACCTATATCCTGAAGCCCTCGGAGAGGACCCCCCTCTCGGCGGTGAGGCTCGGGCAGTTGCTCGGAGAGGCAGGTCTGCCGGACGGCGTCTTCTCGATAGTCAACGGGGCTCGCGAGGCCGTCGACGCCATCCTGGAGCACCCCGGCATAAAGGCCGTCTCGTTTGTCGGAAGCCAGCCCGTGGCCGAGCACGTCTACAAGCACGGCACCGCCCACAAGAAGCGTATTCAGGCGCTTGCCGGGGCGAAGAACTCGATGATAGCGATGCCCGACGCCGTGCTCGATAAAGCCGTGCCCAACATCATCTCCAGCGCCTACGGCAACGCGGGGGAGAGGTGCCTCGCCGGGAGCGTCCTCGTAGCGGTGGGCTCCGCCGAGCAGCAGGACCGCCTCGTCGATGCCGTCAGGGAGGCGGCCTCCGCGATGAAGGTGGGGCCCGGCTACGAGGACGGAGAGCTCACCCCCGTCATCCGCGAGTCCCACCGCCAGAAGGTGCGCTCCTACGTGGATCTGGGCGAGGAGGAGGGGGCGAAGGTCATTCTCGATGGCAGAGAGCCGCCAAGGGAGGAAGGCTTCTTCTTCGGGCCCACCATACTCGATGACGTAAGCGGGGATATGCGAGTAGCAAGAGAGGAGATCTTCGGTCCGGTGCTCTCGGTGGTTAGGGTTGATTCTCTCGATGAGGCCATAGAGTTCACAAACGCCTCTCCATTCGGCAACGCCTGCTCGATCTACACCGAGAGCGGGGCTGCGGTCAGGCACTGGCGCGAGAAGGTAGAAGCGGGGATGCTCGGGGTGAACGTCGGCGTCGCTGCCCCGATGGCGTTCTTCCCGTTTAACGGGGTGAAGAACTCCTTCTACGGAGACCTGCACGCAACCGGCAAGGACGGGGTGCGCTTCTTTACCGAGAACAAGGTAGAGATCTCACGCTGGCTCTCGGACCCGGACGCCGGTCCCGCCGTCCGTCTGCCGGAGGAAGCCGGCGCCTGATAGGACCCCGGTAATAGAGACAGGGGGCGCGCCCGCGCCCCCCTGCTCTTCGTCGGTCTGGCGCAGGAGAGGGTCGCAGGCCGTAACGCGCCGGTAAGAAACTCCAAAAAAACTTCCAAAAACTGATGCTTTTGTGTCGAGATACGGTTACAATGCCGGGCGACGCTATTAGGTGTTCTTGGAGGGGGGCTTATGCGTCGGCTGTTATTGGTGTCCGTGGTGGTCTCTCTTACCGCTATTTCGGCTTTGCTGCTCTCGCTATTCGCCTTCTCGCAGAACTCGCTAGCAAGCGGTTCGCCATCGCAAGGGACCTATACCCGAGGGGCTACCGCTGGCCCCAACGAGCCTTCGCTCGTAAACGGCACCAGACCAAGCGACTCAGTGCGCGATGAGGCGGTGGTGACGACGGACGGGCGCCCCAAGGATATTGTGAGGATGGCCCGGAAGCACATAGGCACCCGCTACGTAAGCTCGCCACCGGGGAGTTGCAGGGCTTACCGATCAGAAGACTGCGCCTGCACCACGAAGCTCGTCTTCAAGAAATTCGGTAAGTTTCTACCCGACGACCCGGTCCGCCAGTGGAA
>DASTQK010000210.1:0-11638 GCA_035761765.1 Rubrobacteraceae bacterium | reverse complement strand
TAGCGGTCTGCCTAATGTAAGGGCGTTTGACGAACCGGCGGTCTGGGCAGGGCGGCGTAGGAGGAGCGAGCTCTCTAATCAGGGCTCCTGTATCTCCAGCGCCGCGAGCACGGCTTTCGGGGGCAGGCGTTCCTTGAAGGGCACGACGCCACCCTCTATGGCCTCGGAGAGCGCCTCGGGGGAGGTACCGAGCCTCTCGGAGACGGCTACCAGCACGCGGTGTCCCTGTTCGCGAGCCTCCCGCAGCAGGGAGACTCGCTCCACGAGGTTTCGCTCGGACCAGAAGCCGAGCACCTCCAGGTACACACGCTCTCCGGTCTCGGCGTGCCTGAGGGTAAAGTCCGGCACGAGCGCCGCCTTTCTCTCCGGGAAGGAGAGGACGCCTGCTCCCGCTTCCAGCTCCCAGCTGCCGGTGTCCTTCGCGCGCTCCCAGGCGCGGATGAAGGCCTCGCGCACGGGGTCGGCCTCGTGCTCGGCGCGCGGCCCAGCGTAGTGGCTCTCGAGGCCGCTCGTCTCCGAGTCGAGCTCCAGGTAGGCCTCCCGACCTCTCCACTCGACGCTTGCTGAGAGGCTCCATGGGGAGGTGAGGAGGAGGCCAGGGAAAAACTTCGCCAGCCTCAACCCGTACTTGCGGGTAGCGCCGAAGATCGAGAGCGGACCGTCGAGGCGGAGCCGGTAGCCGCTGGGGGTGGGCTCGAGAGCGTAGATCAGACCCTGCACCTTGACGTAGTGGAAGACGAGCCTGGCGTCGGACCCCTCCCGGAGGTCCACGACGAGATCGCGGGCGGCATAGAGGACGCCCTGCACCTGCGCCACGTTGTAGCGGGCGACGAGACCTTCGGGGGGCGGCTCCTCGAAGTGCTCCAGAACCTGGGCTCCCTGCCTGTCGGCGTACATGAGCGCATCCGCACTCTCTATCCCGGTCTCGGCGGTAACCCGGGACAATACGTCGTCGCGCGTCGGAAGGTCGAGGAGGCCGGTCTCCTCGGCGGGCGGCTCGGGCAGCGCGGCGGCGAGCTCGAAGATGCGGGTGCGGATGGCGTACGGGTCGGCGGCGGTGGGGGAGGCCCACGACGACCGCTCCTCCAGGAGCTTTGCGAGACCGCGTACGATCCTGAAACCCCGGCGGGCGTCGAGGCGCAGACCCAACTCCTCCTCGCGCGCGGCGAGCTCCTCTTCGAGCCGAGCCCGCGGCTGACCGACGTGCTCCGCATATAATCCGCACAAAGCCTGCGCTACCTCGAGGACGCGCGGGTCCTCTTTCGAGAGCCGGTGGGTAAGGAGCCTGCCGCGGGTGAGGCGCGCGATCACGTGCTCGCTCCTGAGCATCCTAGAGCAACGCCTCCCTGCGGCGCCTCGCGGCGTGCACCTCGCCCGTCTGGGCCGTGATCAGCTCGTAGAGGGTGGCACGCTTGCCGCTCTTCGGTCTGAGGATGCGGCCCAGGCGCTGGACGTACTCGCGCCTCGAGGCGCTGCCGGCCAGGATGATCGCGACGCCAGCGTCCGGGACGTCGACTCCCTCGTTCAGGACGTCCGAGGCGATGACGGCGCGGTAGCGGCCCTCGCGGAAGCGGTCCAGGATCTCTTTTCTCTCCCTGGCGGGCGTCTCGTAGGTTACGCCGGGGATGAGGAACCTCCGGCTGAGCGAGTACACTTCCTCGACGCTCTTGGTGAAGACCAGGACGCGGTCGTCCCAGTGGCGCCTGAGCAGAGTCTCGAGCGTCGCCACCTTCCTCATAGCGCCCTCCTGGATATCCCTCCTGCGCCGCGCCGCGAGCAGCGCCTCCCGTCCCCCCGAGTGGCTCGTCGCGGCGACGAGGATGAAACGCTGCCAGTCCTCCGGGGAGCGCATGGGCAAGCGATGCTTGCTCAGGAAATCCCGGTACACGGCGTCGGCCTGGGCGTAGTCGAACCTCTCCTGGGCGGTGAGCTCCACTGGGATGCGCACCAGCTCGAAGGGGGCGAGGTACGTCCCGGCCAGATCCTCCGGCGAGCGCCGGTAGACGATGGGACCGACGAGCTCGGGGAGCAGCTCGTGGCCGCCGTCGGGGCGCTCGGGGGTGGCGGTCAGGCCAAGAGAGTAGGGTGCCAGCAGCATCTTCGAGATAACCGAGTTCTTCGGCGCCGGCAGGTGGTGGACCTCGTCGTAGACCACGAGCGCGAAGCGGTCGCCGTAGCGCTCGGCGTGGATGTAGGCCGAGTCGTAGGTCGTGACGGTGATCGGGGTCACCTCATGATAGCCGCCGCCTAGCAATCCGATCGGGACGGAGGCGCCGAAGGAGTCCGACAGGATCGAGTACCACTGCTTGAGCAGCGCGAGCGTCGGGACGACGACGAGCGCGCTGCGTCCGAGGCGCTCCATCGCCCGGATCGCGACCGCCGTCTTGCCCGCTCCGGTCGGAAGAACGACGACCCCGCGCAGGTCCTTCCGGCGCCAGGCGGCGAGCGCTTCCTTCTGGTACGGGCGCGGGGCGAGCGCTATGCGGGACTCGAGGGTGAGCCTCTCGAAGTCGGCGGCCAGATCCCGGTGCGGGGTCCCGCTCTCGCGCAGGCGAAGGACCGCATCGCGGTAGGCGCTGGCGGGGGCGCGCCACTGCCGGGTGCGCGCGTCCCAGACGAAGGATCCCGGGAGGTCGGAGCCCGAGGCCCCGGTCGCGACGAGCGTGCCTGAGTCGTAGATGAGCTTGATCACGCCGCAAGGATACCCGAGACCGACGTCCACCTCAGCGGTAAACTGGCCGCGACGACGGCCGGCACGGGAGGAATGTGGGAAGGCTCGCTCGGGAGAGACGACTGGTGAGCGCCTTGATCGCGCTGGTACTGGCCTGTGGCTGCGCCGGGGCTTCGAAGGAAAACCCTGGCGGCGCGCCACAGCCAGGGGCCGGGCCGGGTGAGGAGAAGAGCGTGGCGAGGGTCGAGGAGATGAGCGCGCGGGAGCTGGTGGGACAGATGTTAGTCATCGGTGTGGGCGGGACCGAGCCCGATTACTACGTGGAGAAGATGATCCGGGAGCGCAACATCGGGGGCGTGCTGCTCTTCGCCCACAACATGGAGAGCGAGGCGCAGACGCGCGCGCTCACCGGAGCCCTGCAGGAGCTCTCCATGCAGACGGAGCCATCCATCCCGCTCTTCGTCGCCGTGGACCACGAGGGAGGCAAGGTCGCAAGGGCTCCCTGGGTCTCCAGGCAACCGGCAGCCGCGCGGGTCGGTGCGCGCGGAGACCCCGCAAAGGCGCGTGATATCGCCCGGCAGATCGGCAGTGAGCTCCTGCGGGCCGGCGTGAACACAGATCTCGCGCCCGTGGTCGACACGGGCTTCGGGGCCGCTATCGGGAGCCGCTCATACGGGGAGGACCCTCAGCTCGTCGCGCGGATGGGCGCCGCAGCTGTCGAGGGCTTCGAGAGCTCGGGCGTCGTCTCGGCGGCAAAGCACTTCCCGAACCACGGCCCGGCGACGGCCGACTCGCACGTGGATGTGCCCGTCGTGGACCACGACCTTCAGACGATCCGTTCCTACGACCTGCCGCCGTTCGAGGCGGCTATAGGTGCCGGGGTGCCGATGGTCATGGTCGGACACCTCGTCTACCCGGCCGTAGACCCCGAGAGGCCCGCAAGCCTCTCGCCCGGGGCCATAACGATGCTGCGCGAGGAGCTCGGCTTCGGCGGCGTGGTCGTGACCGACGACCTGGCGATGGCCGGGGTAAGTGGAGACGGTCCTCCCGCGCGGGCGGCGGTCGCGGCGGTGGAGGCCGGGGCGGATCTGCTCCTCATCTCCAGCCCGCCCCAGCAGCAGGCCGACGCCTACGACGCCGTCGTCGAGGCCGTCGAGGCCGGGGAGATACCGCGGGAGCAGGTCGAGGCCTCCGTCGAGCGCGTGCTCGAGGTCAAAGAAAAGTACTCGCTGCGTGAATCCCTTGCACGTTAGGTTGCAGAGTCTGGAGTTGGGGTAGAATGTCCCCAACCACAGGGGTGGAGATGAAGGAAGTGAGCAGGCGGGACGCCGGGTATATCCGGGTGGCTGGAAGGAGGCGGTAATGGCCGAAGTCACGATGGAGAACGTGACTAAGATCTATGGCGAGGACGTGGTCGCCGTAAGGGACATGAACCTGGACATCCCCGACGGCGAGTTCGTCGTCTTCGTCGGGCCTTCAGGGTGCGGGAAGTCCACGGCTCTCAGGATGATCGCCGGCCTCGAGGACATCTCGAGCGGCAAGGTCTTCATCGGGGACGAGCTCGTCAACGACAAGCCTCCGCGCGAGCGCGACATCGCCATGGTCTTCCAGAACTACGCTCTCTACCCGCACATGAACGTGCGCGAGAACATGGGCTTCGCCCTCAAGCTCAGGAAGCTGGACAAATCGGAGATCGACCGCAGGGTAGATGAGGCGGCCAGGATCCTCTCCATCGAGCGCTTCCTGGATAGGAAGCCGAAGGCCCTCTCCGGCGGCCAGAGGCAGCGCGTTGCCCTTGGACGCGCCATAGTCCGCGAGCCAAAGGCCTTCCTCATGGACGAGCCCCTCTCCAACCTCGACGCCAAGCTCAGGGTGCAGATGCGCACGGAGATAGCCAAGCTACACAACCGCATCGGCACCACCACGATCTACGTCACCCACGACCAGACCGAGGCGATGACGATGGCGGACCGGATCGTGGTCTTGAAGGACGGGATCGTCCAGCAGATAGACTCCCCACAGCGGATGTATGACGAACCCGAGAATGTGTTCGTGGCGGGCTTCATAGGCAGTCCCGCGATGAACTTTATCCAGGCGCACCTCGAGAAGGAGAACGGCGCCTACGCCGTAGTCTTCGGGAGTACACGTCTACACCTGAGCCGCGAAGAGATAAACAAGGCCAAGGAGCGGGGGCACGACCCCGAACAGTACGCCAACAAAGACGTGGCCCTGGGCATCCGGCCCGAGCACATGGAAGATGCCGGGGTCGAGGAGGCCGCTGCCATGGCTGAGGCCGAGGGCTCGAACGTCGTGGAAGTCGAAGCGCAGGTCATAGAGAGCATGGGGTCAGAGAAGTATGTCTACTTCGAGCCGCCCAGGGAGCAGGCTGTGCACCTGGAGAGCGTCGCGGAGATGACCGAAGACACCGACCGCTCCGAGCAGGACATCGGCGGAGGGTCGGCCGGGGCCCCCGGCGGCAACCTGATGGTCGCCCGCATCTCGGCTGAGAGCACGGCGCGTGAGGGCGAGAAGATGCGTCTGATGATCGACTCGGGTAAGATCCACCTCTACGACCTGGAGACCGAGCAGGCGATCTTCTAGGAGACCGGGACCGGCTTCGGTTGGCCGCGACCAATTCTTCTTGTGCCGGATGAGAGTGGTGCTAGGATGCCCGGTAGCCAGATCGGGGAGGTTGGTGGGGAAGTCCTGACGTGTAGGGGTAATAAGTGGAAGAGATCTCTAGCTAGAAGGGATACGCGCAAATGACGCCGAACAAGCGGGAAGGAATAGAGATGACTACCCGGCGGAAGATAAACCGCCGAGACTTCCTGAAGCTGGGCGGGGCGGGGCTTGCTGGGGCGGCGCTGCTTGGGGCCTCGGGCTGCGGTGGGGGCGGAGGCGGATCTGGCAACCTCATCTTCTCCATGGGACCCGACGACCCGAACAAGACCATTACCAAGCTGATAGACAAGTTCAACAAGCAGAACAAGGGCGAGTTCCAGGTAACCTACCGCGAGATGCCAGCCGACACGGGGCAGTACTTCGACAAGCTCCGCACCGAGTTCCAGGCCGGGGGCGGCGACATAGACGTCATAGGGGCCGACGTCATCTGGCCCATCCAGTTCGCCGCGCAGGGCTGGCTCCAGGATCTCTCGGACAACTTCCCCGAGTCGGAGCAGCAGAAGTTCCTGCAAGCTCCCTTAGAGGCCAGCATCTACGAGGATGGGATCTTCGCGGTGCCGTGGTTTACCGACGCGGGGTTGCTCTACTACCGCCAGGACCTCCTCGATACACCCCCCAAGACCTGGGAGGAGTTCAAGGAGATGGCACTGACGGTCTCGCAGGAGGCGGGAATCCCGAACGGCTTCGCCTTCCAGGGGTCCAACTACGAGGGGGGGGTGTGCAACGCTCTGGAGTACATCCGGACCCACGGCGGCGACGTGCTCGAGAACGTGACGAGTGGCCCCGTCATCATAGACAGCCCCGAGTCGGTGGCGGGCCTCGAGACGTATCGCAGCATGGTCGCCGACGGCGTGGCGCCCGAGGCCGTTGTCAACTACACGGAGACGGAGTCGGAACCGGTTTTCGGCGACGGCGAGTCGGTGTTCCTCAGGACCTGGCCGGGAATGTATGGCGACATCCAGGGCGGCGCCTACAAGCTAAAAGGCGAGCAGGTCGGGGTCGCACCGATACCCGTGGCCCCGGGCAATGAGAGCTTCAGCACCCTCGGCGGGTGGAACATGGCGATCAACGCCGCCACCGACATGCCGGATGAAGCCTGGGAGTTCGTCCAGTTCATGACGAACGAGGAGAACCTGAAATACCGTGCTATTGAGGGCGGTTACATTCCGGGCCGGAGTTCGCTCCTGAATGACCCCGAGGTGGACGAGGCGAACCCGATCGTCGGGCTCGCCAAAGAGATCCTCCTCGATAACGCCACGTCTCGGCCGGTCACACAGTTCTACGGGGACATGTCGCTGGAGATGGCGGAGCAGTTCAACGCCGCCCTGAAGGGTGACGTCTCCCCGCAACAGGCCGTCAAGACGCTCCAGGAGAGCCTGAGCAGCATCATGGAGCAGGCTGAGTAGCTTTCGGCCAACCGCCCGGGTGCACCATCGTCCGGGCATGGAAGAAAAGGGGTGAGGCGTGACGACCGCATCGAATGAGAAGAAAGGGCGAAGTCGGATTTGGGAGGAGTTCGCCGATCCCGAGCGACGCACGGCCTACTACATGGTCTTGCCCTCCCTGCTGATAATCGTCATCGTAGCGTTCTTCCCGATACTGTATGGCATCGTGTTGAGCCTGACCGACTCCACCGCAGCCGCCTTCGGCTCGTTCGTCGGGTTCGAGAACTACGTCGAGATGTTCCAGGACCCTGCCTTCTTGGAGGGGCTCTCCAACACCGTGATCTTTACGGTGGTAAGCGTGACGCTGGAGTTCATACTCGGCCTGACCATAGCGCTCGCGATAAACAGGGCCTTCCGGGGCAGGGGCTTGGTCCGCGCCGCCATTCTGGTGCCATGGGCGTTCCCGACGGTCATCTCGGCGGTTATGTGGCGCCTGATGTTCCAGGACCGGATCGGGATTATCCAGTATGTGGCCAGCACCATAGGCATCATCAGCGAGCCGATACTCGCCGACCGGACGCTTCTGCTGATCGCGGCCATCCTCGTTGACGTGTGGAAGACGACGCCGTTCATGGCGCTCTTGCTCCTGGCCGGCCTGCAGGTGATCCCGAACGACGTGTACGAGGCTGCGAGGGTGGACGGGGCAAACGTGTATCAACGCTTTTTCCAGATAACGTTGCCGCTGTTGAAGGGCGCGATCCTGGTCGCCGTCCTCTTCCGTACCCTCGACTCCTACCGGGTCTACGACCTCTTCTACGGGATGGCCCAGCGAGAGCTCGAGTCCCTGAGCACGTACGTCTATGAGGGTGTGAGGATAAGCCAGCTCCAGTTCGGGCCGGGTAACGCCGCGGCGGTCTTTATCTTCGTGACGTCGTTTCTCCTGGCGCTCTTCTTTATCACGGTCCTCGGTATGCGAACTTCGGCGGAGGAGTAAGCAAATGGCTAGCGCAACGGCAAGAGGAGGAAGCGGGGGAGTCCTCAACCTGGTCCTCTTCTACGTGTTCCTCGTGATCTTTGTTCTGGCGAGCGTGTTGCCGCTCATCTGGGTGTTCAAGATGAGCATCGTCACCAAGAGCGAGCTCTACGCCTCGCCGCCGACGATCGTGCCCAACACCCTCTCCACGGCCGAATACGCCCAGATCTTCAGCGACTCGGCGTTCCAGAAGGCGCTCATAAACAGCACGATAATCGCCTCGGTGACCACCGTGATCTGCCTCCTCTTGGGCTCCATAGCGGCCTACTCGATCGCCAGGTTGAGGTTCCGCTTCAAGGCCACGGTGATGACGCTGATACTCGCGATCAGCTTCTTTCCCGCAGTGGCGATCATCGCCCCGCTCTTTATCCAGTACAGCCAGTTAGGCATCATAAACACCTACGCGTCGGTTATCATCACTGACACGGTATTCGCCCTGCCGCTGACGATCTGGCTCCTGGTAGCGTTCTTCAGGGAGCTGCCACGCGACCTCGAGGATGCGGCCAAGGTGGACGGGGCGACGACGATACAGGCTTTCAGGAAGGTGATCGTGCCGCTGGCTGCGCCGGGGGTGTTCACGACGGCGATCCTTACGTTTATCTACGCCTGGAACGAGTTTCTCTTCGCCAACACGTTCCTCTTCGACCAAAGCACCCAGCCGGTGACGGTCGTCATCCCCAACTTCGCCACGATCTACACCGTGGACTACGGGGCGCAGGCCGCCGCAGCGGTCGTCGTGACGGTGCCGCTTGTGATCCTGGTCCTCATCTTCCAGCGCCGCATAGTCTCGGGCCTCACCGCAGGCGCCGTGAAGGGTTAGCCCGGACGGATCGGGTAGACCGGGAGGAGGCCCCGGATCTCTCCGGGGCCTCCTCTATGCCGCTGGCTACGGGTAGTGTTAGCATCGTAGGCACGGCTCAGGCGGTGTGGAGGAGGGTGATCACTGAAAAAGGAGAGTTTCTGGGTGCGGGATCTCACCCCCGGAACCAGGCTGCGCTCGAGCTTCCTGGCTACCGACGCGGCTGTCCGCAAGGACAGCCGGGGTGTGCCCTTCCTGACGATGAAACTGGTGGACCGCACCGGCTCGGTGGACGCCCTGATGTGGAGGCTGCCCGAGGACCTGCTGAAGGGGCTTTCCGGTCCGTCGTACGTCGGCGTCGAGGGACAGACCCACGAGTACCGCGGGACGCTGCAGGTCAAGGTAGAGCGGCTCAGAGTGCTCGGGCGGGAGGAGGTCTCCGAGGAGGATTACCTCCCGACCACGGAGAAGGATCGGAAGGTTCTCTCGGAGGAGATCCTGAGCGCTGGTCGGTCCCTGGAGAACGAGTATTTGCGCGAGCTTTTCGAGTCTCTGGTCTCGGATAAAGAATTCTGGACGGCGTTCTGCGAGGCGCCGGCGGCCAAGGGTATGCACCACGCGAGGGTAGGCGGCCTGCTGGAGCACTCGGCAAATTGCCTGAGGATCGCGATCGCGCTGGCGGAGATCTACCCCGTAGACCGCGACCTCCTGCTCTTCGGGGCGATCTTCCACGACGTGGGCAAGGTACGCGAGCTCTCCTGGGATACCGGCAACTTCGCATACACCAGAGAGGGACGCCTGCTGGGCCACGTGGTCCTGGGCGAGCGGCTCGTGGCCTCGCACGTCGCCGCGCTGCCAGAGTTTCCGGAGGAGCTCGCCCTGCGCCTCTCGCACCTCCTCCTCTCACACCAGGGTGAGATGGAGTACGGTTCGCCCGAGCGGCCCAAGACGCTCGAGGCACTGCTCGTCCACCTCGTAGACAACCTCGACGCACGGACCGCCATGTACCTGGAGTCCACGGCCAACGTCGGCCCAGGCGGCTGGAGCCACCACGAGAATCCTTTAGGCCGCGCCCTCTATGTGCCCGAGGAATAGCATTTCAGCAGTACCTCGTCTCTGGCCACGGCCCGCTATCCGAAGTCAGTCGGAGCGTGCCGAATTGCTAGCGCTTCTTGCTAGCGCTTCTTGCTAGCGCTTCTTGCGCTTGTTCTCTTCTTCGTCTGAGGCGGCGGTCAGCTCGTCCCTGAACTCGTCCATCGAGCGGCGGGCCTCGCCGACGAAGCGGCCCAGGTCGCGGGCCATCTGCGGGAGCTTGCTGGGGCCGAAGATCACCAGGAAGATGAGTCCGATGATGACTATCTCCTGGCCGCCGATACCGAACATGAGACAAATATAACCCGCGGATGCCTGCCTTACAATAAAGGCGGCGCCAAGGCGACGCCGCCTTGTTTGCAGCGATATACTCAAGGACATGAGGACCTCTGCGAGGCACCCGCAATGATATC
Organism: Rubrobacteraceae bacterium; assembly: GCA_035761765.1. Taxonomy (GTDB): domain Bacteria; phylum Actinomycetota; class Rubrobacteria; order Rubrobacterales; family Rubrobacteraceae; genus JALYGY01. The sequence goes on along the minus strand of DASTQK010000210.1, from coordinate 1,563 downwards.
CTGGGGCGTAGTGAGGACGATAGCGGTTACGCTCGCCTCGCGCACGGAGCTGGTCTCAAGCGGGGACTTCGACTACGCGCGGGCGGTCGAGCGGACGCTCGACCCCCTCTCACGGTTCACGGGCATCGAGTTGCCCCAGGGGCCGCCGGGCTTCGCCAGGCGCCAGCTCAGGGTCGCCGACCGCGCCGAGTGGATAGACTTCAACATCGAAGGCTTCGGAGCGCTCATGGAGCCGGTCCTCAAGCGCGCCGCGGCGGGCGCGGACAATCTCACGTGGGCTATTGGGGGTGCGACGCTCACGGCGCAGGTCGGGCTACTTCTCGGGTTCCTCTCGGCCAGGGTCCTGGGACAGTACGACACCGGCCCGCTGCTCGCGCGCGAGAGGGCCGGCGAGCCGGGCAAGGTCTTCTTCCTCGACGGGAACATAGTCGCCGCTGCGGGCAGGATCGGGGTCCCCGTGGACGGCCTCCGGCTCTGGATCGTGCTGCACGAGATGACTCACGCTCTGCAGTTCGAGGGCTACCCCTGGCTGCGTGCCTACCTGGGCGAGCTGCTGGAGAGGCTCATCGCGCCGCTGGCCGACCGTCTCGGCGTCCGCGAGACCGTGAGGCGCCTCTCCGAAAACTTGCGGACCGGCGGCCGCTCGGTCGAGCTGATGATGAGCCGCTCCCAGCGCGAGACCTTCGACCAGATGCAGGCCACGATGTCCGTGATCGAGGGCTACTCGGACTACGTGATGCACCACGTCGGCAGGGCCCTCGTGCCCCAGTACGAGCATCTCAGGGAGCGCATGGCGAGGAGCCGGGCGCACCGCCCGCCGCTCGAGACGGCGATCTTCCGCATAACGGGTATGGACGTCAAGATCGAACAGTACCGGCTCGGCGAGCGCTTCGCCGACGCCGTCGCTAGGAGGCAGGGCATGGAGGGCCTCAACCGCGTCTGGGAGCGTCCCGAGAACCTCCCCACCCTCGAAGAGGTGAGAGACCCCGGCATCTGGATGCTGAGGATGGAGGCCTCCTGAGGTGGAGCATCCCTCTTCTTTAGGCTACGAGTTCGCCCGCGAAGACGAGGCCCGCGCCGCCGCCGCCGAGCTCGACCGGTGCTTCGCCGAGCGCGAGCTTAAGGGCCTGCGCATCTACCGGGTCCGCTGGAACGGCAACTACCTCGTTGAGGCCGTCTTCGCGGACGACATCCCGGACCCGCGCTTGCGGGACGCAAGAGCACTGCTCGGCGAGCTGGGCGTGCCGGTGCACCCGGACGACCTCGACGACTACAAGAAGGCTACCGAAGAGGGCGCCATCGGGCTGCAGGATTGGATCCGGCGCTTCTTCGGGGGGCGTCACTAGGAATTATGGCAACCCTGGTGCACGCCGGGGAGGCTCTTCTGGGGTACCCCAGGCGCCACCGACTTCTGTCGCAGAGCCGCTCTGCGACATCGTGAAGGGCTTAAGCGGTGTGTTCTCGGAAGCTGAGGCCGATTCCTACCCGACCGGCTGGTACCTCAAGTGCCTCAAGCGGAACTCATGACCCACGAAGATCATGGCTTGCTCCACACCCATGCCT
>DASTQK010000209.1:0-13976 GCA_035761765.1 Rubrobacteraceae bacterium | reverse complement strand
CGGGCCAGGTGCAGGACACCGTGGGCGGTCTTACCGGGGGCCAGCAAGGCGGTGGCGGACCGCTGGGCGGAGTCACAGATCAGGTCGGTCAGGTTGCGGGCCAGGTCCAGGACACCGCTGGGCAGGCCACAGATCAGGCAGGACAGGTAGCGGGCCAGGCCCAGGACGCGGCCGGTGGGGCTGCGCAGCAGGCCCAGGACACGGCGGGTCAGGCAGCCCAGCAAGGTCAGCAGGTAGCGCAGCAGGGCCAACAGGCAGCCCAGCAGGCCGGAGGAGGCCAGCAACAGCAGCCGAACGCCACCCAGGCCGCCGAGCAAAAGGCTCAGGAGCTGAACGTAGACCTCTCCCAGGTCCAGGGCTCAGGGGCCCAAGGGCGCATCACGGTCAGGGACGTGATCGCCGCCTCTAAGCAGTAGCCGCGTGGCCTGAATAGCCGTCGAAGGGAAGGAGTAGCTATGGACGAGAAGGCCGCAGGCAAGGCCAAAGAAGCCTGGGGCGCCTTGACTGGCGACGAGGCCAAGAAGGAAGAAGGCCGGGCGCAGCAGAGGAAGGCTGAGGCCGAAAAGGACGCGGCGCAGAAAGCGAGGACCAACCAGGCGAAGAAAGACGCCAGGGCGGCCGAGAGGGAGCGTGACAAGCAGGAGGTCAGGGACAAAGGCCTGCTGGGCGGCGTCACGGATTCGTTGACCGGGCGTGATAAGGGCTCCAGATAGGTCCTAAGGCCGAGGACGCTTGACGGGAGGGCTGGGCACGGGGCGCATCTCCGGTGTTTGCCGGAGATAGACCCCACGTCCGGCTCTTCGTTTTCCGACTACATTGACATCGCTGCGGAGGAGTTGAAAGCGCATGAGCAGACGGAGGAGACGGCGGGGACCTGGTAGCGCAAAGGGCCGGAACCGCGGTGGTCCGAGGCGTAGAATCCTCATAACCTCGGCGAGCCCTACCGGACAGGTCAAAGGTCCCGGCACCACCATCCAGGCATTCGTGGAGGCCATGGATGGCAGCTTCCTGTCCAGGCACGACATAGACGTGTACCTCGACGGGCAGCCGATGAGGTTCAGCTATGGGCGCTCCAGCGGCCGCCTGACAGGCTCCACCGGGAGCCTTTCCTCCGGCCCTCACACGGTCGAGATAGAGGTCCACACCGAGGACGATAACGGAAACAGCAAGACGGGCAGGAAGAGATGGACATTCAATATAAAGAGATGAGGGGCGTAAGGTCAGGCCGGTTCGGGCACGAGTGCCGGGTATCCGGTTCGCATGCCTGGCTTCTCTTCGCCTTCGAGGAACCCCACTCCTGCTTCGCCTTTTCGTTTGCGGTTTGATGATCGCTCTAGGAGAGGAGCGGTGGAGCTGACCAACGACCAGCTCCGGCGACTACACTGACATCGCTGCGGGGGAGTTGAAAGCGCGTGAGCAGACGGAGAAGACGGAGGGGACCTGGCAGCAGAAGGTCAGGGGGCCGCGGTGGTTCGAGGCGCACGATCCTCATAACCTCGGCTGGCCCCACCGGAGTCGTCAATAGCCCTAACCCCACCATCCGGGCCATCGTAGAGGACAGGTACGGCGTCCTCCTGTCCGGAGACGACATAGACGTGTACCTCGACGGGCAGCCGATGAGGTTCGATTATGAGGAGTCTAGCGGCCGCCTGACGTGCCCCACGGGGAGCCTTTCCTCCGGCACTCACGCGGTCGAGATAGAAGCCATCATCGAGACCAATTACGGATCGAGAACGGCCAGGAAGAGATGGACATTCACGGTGGCGCGTCGTTGAGTTTCCGGGGAGGACCTAATGGCTGGTAGCACGAACGGCAGTAAGGTCAGGATGCGCGAAGGCAAAGAGCAGCTCGTCAAGGCTTCCCGGATGTACGCCATGTGCGAGAAGGCCGGGGTGGCCGAGCCCATGGACGTGACGGGTATGGCCGTGGCGGCGTTCGAGGACATGACGCTCAGGGGAGCCCTCGTGTTCGTGCGGACCAACGAACAGAATATAAAGGACCTCGCCTGGGCTTTCGCGAACTCGGGGTCGGCTGAGGAGTTCGAGCAAAGGCTCGCGGAGATCAAAACCCTCCCCGAACGCGGCGGACCGGGCCGGTAGGTGGAAGCCCGGAGAGCTAATCGTCGAGACGGGGCCGAGCGTGTCTGAGGGGTACGGTTGAGAAAGATAGCCTTGACCAACGCGAAGGGAGGGGTGGCCAAGACCACCTCCTGCGTCAATCTGGGCGCGGGACTGGCCCTGTTGGGGTACCGGACCCTCCTGATAGATTGTGACACCCAGGGGCAGGTGACCAAGAGCCTAGGCGTCCAGGCCGGCGAGGGGTTGGCCGAGCTGATGCAGGGCGAGGCCAGCCTCGAGGACGTGCAGATAGAAGCTCGCAAAAATTTGTTCGTGATCGCCGGCGGAGGAAAGCTCTCGGGAGTGAAGCGCATGATCTCCCAGAGGGACATGCGCTCCGAGCTGGTGTTGAGCGAAGCCCTCGAGGACCTCCAAGGCTACGACTTCGTGTTGCTGGACACGGCGCCCTCGTGGGACGTTCTCAACGTCAACTGTCTCTTCTACGTCGAGGAGATATTGATACCGGTCTCGATGGAGGTGCTGGCGCTGCAGGGGATAGGCGACTTGCTGGGGCGCGTGAAGGAGGTGCAGCGTTACCGGGATGATCTGATCGTGAGGGGTGTAATCCCCACGTTCTACGACGGTCGGGTGAAGAAGAGCGCCGAGATCCTGGAGCAGCTGGAACGCCACTTTCCCGATGCCGTTTGGCCGATCGTGCGTTATAACTCGAAGCTCTCGGAGGCGCCGGGCTTCGGTCAGAATATCTTCGAGTACGCGAAAAGGAGCAACGGGGCCGCCGATTATGCTCGTCTAGCGGAGCGGCTTTCGAAAGGGGGCGAGCGAGTACATGGGTAAGAGGAGAAGCGTGCCGGAAGACCTCATGGGAACCATCTTGAGCGAGAGCTCCGAAGCGGCCGACGAGGACCAAGCCCTTTCGGAGTCTCACAGGTCGCCTGGCGCCGTCGTCTCCTGGGACGAGAGGCCGGAGCGGGTGGGCATCACCTTCAACCTCTCCAAACAGCTCGGCGCCGAACTGGAGAGACTCCGGCTCGATCTAGAGGAAGATGTTCGCCCTTCCAGGTCCGAGATCGCCGAGGCGGCGCTTCGGATCGCCATCGAGGACGTGAGAGAGAGGGGCCAGGAGAGCGAGCTGGTCAAGAGGCTAAGCGGAGGGCCCGTAGATAGGGCCACAGGCGTTACCGTTGAAGGTGGACGGACAACCCTGCGCAGCGTGGACGACTCCGGCTGGATCTTCGAGACCACCCACGACGAGAACGGTCAAATCGTGGACGAGAACGTGGTCGGCACCGTAGCCGACTTGCCGGTGGTGGATGAGTACGTGGATGGGCAAGGGCGGCTGGTGAGCGTGGCAGAGGACGAGCTGGGGAACATATTCGAGCAGATCATGGACGAGGGGTTCAACACGCTCGGGACGAGGCTCCTTCGAACCCGGGACCAAGCCGCTGGGTGAAGTCGAGAGATCTTCCGCTCGTTCGCCCGCCCTCTGACCGAGCGCAAAGCGCTCATGGGCCATTATGGCATCGGCGAGATGACAAGCGGGGCGATTTAGGCCGAGCTTGGGGACGCTGGCGGAGGGAGCAGGGCAGCTAGGAAGAGGTGGACCACCAACGCAAGGAAATAAGGGACAGCTAAGGTAGACCCTATCGGGCGCGAGCCGTGTCGGGTGTCTGGTCCGCATTCCTGTCTTCTCTTGGCTCGTCGGAGAGATCAGACGGCTTTCCTGGAGAGGAGCAACATGGCCGGTGACACGAGCGGCGACAAGACCAAGGCACTACGCGAGCTCAAGGAACAGCTCGTTAAGGCGGCCCGGATGTACGCCATGTGCCAGAAGGCGGGGGTGCCAGAGCCCATGGACGTGACGGGTCTCGCCGTGGCCGCGTTCCAGGATATGCCGCTCAAGCAGGCCTTGCTTTTCGTGCGCACCAACGAACGGAATATCGAAGACCTCGCGTGGGCCTTCGGCAACTCGCGCTCGGCTGAGGAGTTCGAGCAAAGGGTCAAGGAGATGAAGTCCCTGCCCGATCAGAACCAGAGCCCCTCCGGCAGGTGAGACTAGATCCGCATGTCGGCGCACCCGAACCCTACTCCCCCAGGTCTTGTGGTCGGGGAAGAACGGAGTTTACGGTGTTCGCCTCGCCGGCCTAGAATGCGCCAGGAACGGGAGGTTGAGATGGCCGAGGCGCACGCTTGTCCAAGTGAACCCTTCGAGGATCGCCGCTCGTGGCGGCTGCTGCTGGCGCGGCTGCACCCCGACGCCGGCGGCGATCACGAGCTGTTCCTGTTCGCCTGCGCCCTGAAGGACGAGGTCTGCTCGAAAAGGCTCGTCGGCGACGGACCCGAGGCGAGCCAGTCTTTCTCGACGTGGCGGCGCACGATGGGCTCCTGGGCGTCGCGCAACCGGAACGCGCTCAAGAGATCCCACCCGCCTCGAGGTGGGCGGACGCGGCACCCCTTCTAGCGCCCGGGTTACCGTCGGCCCTACCGCTGACCCTGCTGTTGCATCGCCTGTATGAGCTGCCAGATCAGGTCCCCGGCCTCCCGCTGCATCTGGATGGCCTGGGTCTGGTTCGGGTAGTTCATCTCCAGGAAGTTCTGCACCTTCCTTATGTCGGTCAGGGCACGCCCCATGAGCTGAACGGGACTTTGTTGCTGCTGCTGGCCGCCCTGTTGCTGTTCGCTCTCCGCCACCGTATCTCCCTCCAGATTGGGGACCCGATTGTTCCTACTTACCCATGTAGACGCCGAAACAAGGCTCGCGGATACGCGAGGGCGGGGGCGCGCAGGCGGTGTTTACGCCCCTGATCCAGGGGGCACGAAGTGGGGAGGTCCCTGACGAGGAGAACGCCTATTGGCAGACCGAAGGTCGGACTCGAGAGGAGCGCCCGGGTCATCGCGAGATAGGGAAGAGCAAGCGCCCCGTTACGACGGACCGGCGGAGGAGCGGGAGGCGCGCCACGTCGGCGAGGACCCCGACGTGGTCCTAGACATACCGACCCTCAACGTTGAGGAGCTCGACCTGGAGGTCGAGGACCTAAGGGCCCACGTGTCGGTGCGGGCGGAGGTTGCCAACTTCGTGAACATCAACATCGGCGTCGACGCCTACCTGGACAAGTTGAAGCTCGGGATCAAGGGAGTCGAGGCACAGGTGCTCCTGAAGGTGAAGCTGGAGAAGATCCTTGGCACCATCGACCGGGCTCTCTCGACCATAGAGCAGAACCCCGGCCTCCTCGACGACCGACTGCGCGGATTTGGCCAGGAGTCCAGCCAGATCGAGAGCTCTGTCGGAGGGACCGAGGATCTGAGACCGCAAGTACCCTCGTCCGTGTCCACACCCGAGGGAGAAGCCGAGGTCGAGGCGACCACCGCGGCAATGCGCAAGGCGGAGGAACTGGGCGTGGACCTCTCCCAGATCGAGGGCACGGGCGCCGGCGGACGCGTGCTGTTGAAAGACGTGCAGAAGGCCGCGAGGTAGCGGTTGGAAAGCCCGCAAGAAGGTGGTGCCGCGAAGCTTCGCCCAGAAGCTACAATACGCCTAGCCGAGACAGGAGGACCTTCGATGGCCGGCGGGAACTTCAAGCGCAGCACGGCGGAGATCATCTCCGAGCTTCTCTCGGACGAGCGGGTGCGCAAGGGGCTGGACTACGTACGTTCCGAAGAGTTCAGGGCGGAGCGGGACCGCATCCGGCAGGGTGCCGCCGACCGCCTGAAGAACGTGCGCGAGCGCTACCGCCCGAAGAGGCGTACCCCCGAAACCGCCGCCCGCGAGAGGGAGCTCACCCTGCGCCTCGCCGAGGTCGAAGCCGAGGCCGCGGAGCTGAGGATCCGCCTCTCCGAACTCCTCGAACAGGAAGAGGAACTGCGCGCCGCCCTCGAGGATCTATAGAGCTTCAATACCCCGATCCAGGCCCCACAGAGAACCCTATTCCAGAAGCCTTGTATGATACTAGTATGCTACTGTTTGCTCTCTCTTGTGATCTGCGGGCTATTCGTGTAAAAATAGGCGCTCCGCAGCTACAGGAGGCAGCCCTTTGACCCGCGTGACCGGCCTTTACGACCCCTTCTACGAGCACGACGGCTGTGGCCTGGGGTTCGTGGCGCGCGTAGACGGGCGGCGCACGCGCGAGACGGTCGAGGAGGGGCTCGAGGTGCTACGCAACCTGGAGCACCGGGGCACGACTGGGAGCGATCCCGAGACGGGGGACGGGGCCGGGATACTGACCCAGATCCCCGACGCCTTCTTCCGCCGCGAGTGCAGAGGGCTCGGCATCGAGCTCCCGCCTGCTGGTACCTACGGGGTGGGCACGCTCTTCGAGTACGGTCTCGAGGAGGGCCGCGACTGTGAGGAATCTCTGGAGAGGATCGTCGCGGAGGAGGGGCAGCGGTTCCTCGGCTTCAGGGACGTGCCTACGGCGCCGGAGCACGCTGGGAGGTTGGCGCGCAAGGTCATGCCGCGCATCCGGCAGTTCTTCGTCGAGCGCAGGAACGGCGATGCGGACGCCTTCGAGCGCAAGCTCTACGTCATCCGGCGCAGGCTCCACAAGGCGGTCGAGGAGACGCACGACGGCTACGTCGTCAGCCTCTCGTCGCGGACGGTGATCTACAAGGGTCTACTCAAGGGGTGGCAGTTGCCCCGCTTCTACCCTGATCTCGAGGACCCCGCTTTCGCGAGCGCGATCTCGCTGGTCCACGAGCGCTTCTCGACGAACACTCTGGGTAGCTGGGAGCTGGCCCATCCCTACCGGTATGTCGCCCACAACGGGGAGATCAACACCCTGAGGGGGAACATCAACTGGATGCGCGCCCGCGAGAGCCGGCTCGAGTCGCCTCTGTTCGGGGAGGACATGCAGAAGCTCTCGCCCATAATCCAGCCGGGGCAGAGCGACTCGGCCTCGTTCGACAACGCCCTGGAGCTCCTCTACCTCGCGGGGCGCAGCTTGCCGCACGCGGTGGCGATGATGATGCCCGAGGCGTGGGAGAACGACGACCTGATGGACCCGGAGCGCCGGGCCTTCTACCGGTACCACAGCGCCCTTATGGAGCCGTGGGACGGACCGGCGGCCATAGCCTTCACCGACGGGCGCGTCGTCGGCGCGACCCTGGACAGAAACGGTCTGCGTCCGGCGCGCTACTCGGTGACGAAGGACGGGCGGGTCGTCATGGCTTCGGAGGACGGCGCGTTGCGGATTCCCGCCGAGGAGGTCGTCGAGCGGTGGAGGCTCAGGCCGGGACGCATGCTCGTCGTGGACACCGAGCGGAACGAGCTGTTGCACGATGAGGACGTCAAGAGGCCGTTGTTCGTGCGACAGCCTTACCGGGAGTGGCTGGAGGCGGGTGAGATCCACCTCAACCAGCTCCCCGACGCCACGCCCAACGGTCGTCCCGAGTCCTCCAACCTCTTCGAGCGTCAGCTCGCGTTCGGGTACACCATAGAGGACCTCAGGATACTTCTCTCCCCGATGGCTCGAGATGGCAAGGAGCCGGACGGCTCGATGGGGACCGACACCCCTCTGGCCGTCCTCTCCGAGAGGTCCCAGCTCCTGTTCTCGTACTTCAAGCAGCACTTCGCGCAGGTCACGAACCCCCCCATAGACCCGTTGCGCGAGGAACTGGTGATGTCGCTCAAGATGTCGCTAGGCCCCGAGCAGAACCTCTTCGACGAGACGCCTGAGCACTGCCGACGCGTCCTCATTGACCAGCCTATCCTGGCAGCCGATGAGCTAGAGAAGATCCGGCGCCTCGGCACCCAGAGGGCCGCTACAACCACGCTCTCGACCCTGTTTTCGGTTTCATCCGGAGAGAAGGGCATGGAAGACGCTCTCCACCAGCTCTGCGAGAAGGCCGAGAGCGCGGTGAGGGACGGCTCGGCTGTCCTGGTCCTGAGCGACCGGGGTGTGAGCGTGGAGCATGCCCCCATACCGAGCCTGCTGGCTACGGCCGCCGTACACCACTACCTGGTGCGGGCCGGCATAAGGACCGCGACGACGCTCGTCGTCGAGACGGCGGAGGCGCGCGAGGTACACCACTTCGCGTTGCTCGTCGGCTACGGGGCGACGGCGATCAACCCATACCTCGCCTTCGAGACGCTGGAGGAGATGGCGGGCTCGGATCTGCTGGAGGGCGTGGGTCTCGAGCAGGCAAAGAAGAATTACGTCAAGGCCATCGGGAAGGGTCTGCTCAAGGTCATCTCCAAGATGGGCATCTCGACGCTCTTCTCGTACTGTGGGGCCCAGATCTTCGAGGCCGTCGGCCTGAACAGGGAGGTCATAGACAGGTACTTTACCGGCACGGCCTCGCGCGTCGGGGGCGTCGGGCTCGAGGAGATCGGGCGCGAGGTCCTCGAGCGGCACCGGAGGGCGTTCGGAGGAGTCGAGGACGCCTCCGGGGAGCTCGAGGTCGGGGGCGAATACCAGCTCAGGATGCAGGGACAGTACCACCAGTGGAACCAGAAGAGCATCCCGCCCCTGCAACGCGCCGTAAAGACGGGCAGCTTCGAGACCTTCAAGGAGTTCACCCGCCACTTCGACGAGCAGAGCGCGCGCTACACCACGTTGCGCGGGCTCTTCGACTTCGAGGAGAACCCTATACCTCTCGAGGAGGTCGAGCCCGCCGCGGAGATCGTCAAGCGCTTCACGACCGGCGCGATGTCGCTCGGCTCGCTCTCGAAGGAGGCGCACGAGACCCTGGCCATCGCCATGAACCGCATCGGCGGCAAGTCCAACACAGGCGAAGGTGGAGAGGACCCGGTCAGGTTCACGCCCGACGAGAACGGCGACAGCCGCCGCAGCGCCATAAAACAGGTCGCGAGCGGACGCTTCGGGGTGACGACCGAGTACCTCGTCAACGCAGATCAGTTACAGATCAAGATGGCCCAGGGGTCCAAACCCGGCGAGGGCGGGCAGTTGCCGGGGCACAAGATCAGCGAGTACATAGCCGGGATAAGGTACTCCACGCCCGGCGTTGGCCTGATATCGCCCCCGCCCCACCACGACATCTACTCCATAGAGGACCTGGCGCAGTTGATCCACGACCTCAAGAACGCCAATCCCCGGGCGAGAGTGAGCGTGAAGCTCGTCGCCGAGGTCGGAGTTGGTACGGTCGCCGCCGGGGTCGCCAAGGCGAAGGCCGACCACATCACGATCTCCGGCCACGACGGCGGCACTGGCGCCTCGCCGCTCTCCTCCATAAAGCATGCCGGTCTTCCCTGGGAGCTCGGGCTCGCCGAGACCCAGCAGGTCCTGGTCGAGAACGGCTTGCGCGGGCGCGTCATCCTGCAGACCGACGGCCAGCTCAAGACCGGCCGTGACGTTACCGTGGCGGCTTTGCTGGGGGCCGAGGACTTCGCCTTCTCGACGGCGCCGCTAGTGGCGACGGGCTGCATCATGATGCGGGTGTGTCATCTGAACACCTGCCCGGTCGGCATAGCGACCCAGGACCCGGAGCTCAGGAAGCGCTTTACCGGCACGCCGGAGCACGTCATCAACTACTTCTTCTTCGTCGCCGAAGAGGTGCGGGAGTACATGGCGAGGATGGGCTTCAGGAGCTTCGAGGAGATGATCGGGCGCGCCGACAGGCTAAAGACGCGAGAGGCCCTGGATCACTGGAAGGCGCGCGGCGTCGACCTCTCGGCGATCCTGCACCGGGTCGCGGCAGCGGAGGCGATCCACCACTCCGAAGAGCAAGAGCATAATCTCGGGAAGGCGCTGGACAACGAGCTTATCTCGAAGTGCCTCCCAGCCCTGGAGAAGGGGGAGGGTATCCGCTTCTCGCAGCCCGTCTTCAACACCAACCGCACGGTCGGAGGAATGCTGTCAGGGGAGATCGCGCGCCGCCACGGGGGCGAGGGCCTGCCGGACGGCACGATCCGGATAGACATGCAGGGCGTTGGCGGACAGTCCTTCGGCGCGTGGCTGGCGAGGGGCATCACCCTCACCCTGGAAGGAACGACAAACGACTACGTCGGAAAGGGCCTCTCGGGCGGCCGGCTCGCCGTCTTCCCCTCGAAGCTCGCGGCCTACGACCCGAAGGAGAGCATCGTCGTCGGCAACGTCGCGCTCTACGGCGCGACCGCGGGCGAGGCGTATTTCCGCGGCTTCGCGGGCGAGCGCTTCGCGGTGCGCAACTCCGGGGCGCACGCCGTCGTCGAGGGCGTCGGCGACCACGGCTGCGAGTACATGACGGGCGGGATAGTCGTTGTGCTCGGGCCCACGGGACGCAACTTCGCCGCCGGGATGAGCGGCGGCATCGCGTTCGTCCTCGACGAGGAGAGCCGCTTCGAGAGACTCTGTAACAGAGACATGGTCGTCCTCGAGACCGTAGAGTCCGAGGAAGATATAGTCCACCTGCGCGGCATGGTCGAGCGGCACCTGGAGTGGACCGGCAGCACGGCTGCCGGGAGGGTTCTCGAAGAGTTCGAGGAGCTCCTGCCGAAGTTCGTCAAGGTGATGCCCAACGACCTCAAGCGCGTCCTCGCGGAGAGGCATAGGGCCGAGCTGGAGGCGGTGCGCTAGTGGGCGACCCGAAGGGTTTTCTCAAGATCGGGCGCAAGCCCACCCCGAAGCGCACCGTGGAGGAGCGCCTCCAGGACTACCGCTACGTCTACAAGCCGTGGCCGGAAGAGGAGCTCAAGGGCCAGGCCTCACGCTGCATGGACTGCGGAGTGCCCTTCTGCAATACGGGTTGCCCCCTGGGGAACCTCATCCCCGACTGGAACGACCTGGTCTACCGCGACCACTGGCGGGAGGCCATAGACCGGCTGCACGCCACCAACAACTTCCCCGAGTTCACGGGGATGCTCTGTCCCGCGCCGTGCGAGGCGGCGTGCGTGCTCTCCATAAACGACAAGCCGGTAACGATAAAGGAGATAGAGCTCTCGATCATCAACCGCGCCTTTGAGGAGGGCTGGGTGAAGCCCAAGCCCCCGGGTATCCGGACCGGCAAGAGGGTCGCGGTCGTCGGCAGCGGCCCCGCCGGGCTCGCCGCAGCCCAGCAGCTCAACTGGGCCGGCCACTCCGTCGTGGTCTTCGAGAAGGACGACCGTGTCGGGGGCCTGCTTATGTACGGCATCCCGGACTACAAGATAGAGAAGTGGGTAGTGGACCGGCGCGTGGCCCTGATGGAAGAAGAAGGCGTCGAGTTCCGCACCAATTCCCACGTCGGCTACAACCCGACGACCGAGGAGCTCAAGAGCGAGTTCGACGCGATCATCCTCGGCGTCGGCGCCTTGCAGGGCCGCGACTTGCCCGTTCCGGGCCGCGAGCTCGGCGGTATCCACCTGGCCATGGATTACCTGGTACAGCAGAACCGGCGAGTCGCGGGTCTGCCTGTCGAGGAAGAGGAGATCTCCGCGGAGGGCAAGAACGTCGTCATCCTCGGCGGGGGCGACACGAGCGCCGACTGTCTCGGGAACGCCCACCGCGAGGGCTGCGCCTCGGTGAAGGTCCTCACCCACGGCCCGAAGCCGCCCGACCACCCGGACACGCTGGAGTGGCCCGACTGGCCCTTTATCCTCCGCACCTACCCGGCCCACGAAGAGGGCGGCGAGCGCAGTTTCTCCGTCGCCGTTACAGGCTTCTCGGGATCAAACGGCCACGTCGAGAGAATGCACGCCGTCCGCACCGAGCGTAAAGAGGGCAAGACGCATGCTATCGAGGGCACGGACTTCGAGGTCGAGACCGACCTCGTCCTCCTCGCCATCGGCTTTAGCGGCCCCGTACGCGACAGGCTCCTCGAAGACCTCGGCCTCGGCTACGCCGAGCGCGGCGCCATCCCCTCCCAGAACGGCTTCGGCACCAGCGAGCCCGGCGTCTTCGTCGCCGGAGACGCCAAGCGCGGAGCGTCGCTGATCGTCTGGGCGATCGCCGAGGGACGCAAGGCGGCCAGGCAAGCCGACGAGTTCTTGATGGGCCGGAGCCTACTGCCACCTTAGCCGGCTCCGGGACTCGACAGCCTCCTCGAGGACCGCGACTGGTAACGGACGTGTAGCACGCTCTAGGTGCTGCTGCGCTCGGGTCGTCTTGCGATATAGGTGTAGAAATTGCTCGCGCCGAAGAACACGCCCTCGTCGGAGGCTTTGTGGAGCGCGCTCGCCCAGAAGGCCGCCGCTGCCTCGGTAATCTGTTGCGATTTCGGTGCGAGTTTCTCGAACGAATCGATGCCAGAAAGCCAGAAATCCCCCTTGCCCACCTCTGCCATGATGTAGGGGAACGTCGTGACCATCTCCAGGCCGGCTTGCCGGATAAGGCGCGGCATCTGCCGCATGACCCGAGGGCTTGTCACGACCGCATTGATCATCACTTCGTCGTATTTCTTGCTCTGTACCGGATCGTCCAGGGCAAACGTCAGTGACTCGTAATCGCCATCGAAGATGGCGATCGCTCCGCCTGGTTTGACGACCCGGCGTGCCTCCCCGATCACCGCCAGCGGCTCTTCGACGTGGCTCACTAGCGTGTGCGCTACAACGGCATCGAAGCTGCCATCGTGGATGTCGAGTTCCCGCGTGTCACCGGCACGGAACTCGATCCAACCACCTAACCCCTCCTCGTCCGCCAGGCGCCTGGCAACTCGTACCAGATAGGGGCTGAGGTCTATTCCTGTAACCCTGCCCGAGAAATTCGCTCGACGAGCGATCGTACGCGCCGCCACTCCTGTTCCGCAGCCCATATCGAGCACAGTACTGGCCGAATCGACGTCCATCGCATCCAGGTATTCCCGCAACACTTTCTGGAAGAACCGATGCCTTCCTCGATCTTCAAGCCGTGAGACCATGACGTCGAGGAGTATGTCCTCCAGCTCGTCGGTTATGCGATAGGGATCTGACGCTCCACTCACGTACGCCCCTCAAGGCATCTGTCTGCTGGTTCGGCGCTCCGCAATCATATCGTTTCTCACAAAGGAATTGTACTGCTGCACGCTGGCTCGGCCGCGCTCTGGTTAGATCGTTGTGGCTCTCGTATAACTAGAGGGACGTTGGCGGGAGGCGGGACAGGTGAGAACCAGCACGGACGCCGGAGGACGTTCAAGGGAGAGCCGGTGAGGTTCTCGCTAGCGGCAGCGCGTGCGCTCCTGCTGGCGGTGCAGGGCCTGAGTTCCCCGCCGCAGCGCCCTGCGACGAAGGGCGACGTACTGCAGTCCATACGGAAGATGGGAGTGCTCCAGATCGACTCCATAGCCGTCGTCGCGCGCAGCCCTTACCTGGTGCTCTGGAGCAGGCTCGGGTCATACGAGCCACGGTGGCTCGACGATCTGCTTGCGGAGGGTGCGCTCTTCGAGTACTGGTCGCACGCTGCGTGCTTCATCCCGATCGAGGACTACGGTCTCTACCGGCGTTTCATGCTGGACGGCGGGGAGAAGTCCCGTGCCTGGTTTACGGCCCACCCAGATGAGGTCCGGCGCGTGCTGGAACGCGTCAGGCAGGGAGGTCCGGTCCGCTCCGCCGAGTTCGCGCGCGCCGACGGACGGGCGGGTGGATGGTGGGAGTGGAAGCCCGAGAAGCGGGCGCTGGAGCACCTGTTCGCTGCGGGGGAGCTCATGATCTCGCGCCGCGACCCGAACTTTCACCGCGTCTACGACCTGCGCGAGCGCGTGCTGGAGCGCGCTCTGCCCGGCTGGGCGGACGCCCTCGCGCCATCCTACGAGGAGGTGCGGCGATCTCTCGCCCTCAAGGCGGTGCGGGCGCTCGGCGTGGCCGCGGCCCGCTGGGTGCCAGACTACTTCCGCACGCCGAAGAAGGGGGTCGCAGGTCTGCTCGACGAGCTCGCCGCAGAAGGCGCTCTTCTGCGCGCCCGGATCGAGGACGAGCCTGCCTACGTTCACCAGGAGAACGCGGGGCTCGCGGAGGCTGCCGCCTCGGGTGAGCTGCACCCTTCTCAAACGACCCTGCTCTCACCGTTCGACCCGGTG
>DASTQK010000208.1:0-6115 GCA_035761765.1 Rubrobacteraceae bacterium | reverse complement strand
TCATCGAAGGTACTGTTGGGGTCGTAGGTGGCGAGGTTCTTGTCATAGAGAGCTTGAGGGGCGGTGCGGCCTACAACGGTGCTCGAGCCTTTGTAGAGCTTGAGTCGGACGGCGCCGGTCACGGCCTTCTGTGTCTCTTCGATAAAGGCGTCGAGGGCGATCTTAAGGGGGGTGAACCACAGGCCGTCGTAGGTGAGTTCGGCGTAGCGTTGCTCGACGGTGGACTTGAAGCGGAGGACGTCTTTAGTAAGGGTGAGGGTCTCGAGTTCCTTGTGGGCCTGGACGATGGTGAGGGCTGCCGGGGCCTCGTAGATTTCACGGCTCTTGATACCCACGAGGCGGTCTTCGATCATGTCTACCCTGCCTACGCCATGCTCGCCTGCGTTCTCGTTCAACGCGGCGATGAGCTCGACGAGCGGCAGCTCCTCGCCGTCGAGGCTCATCGGGAGGCCCCCTTCGAAGCCGATCTCGACGTAGCGCGGCTCGTCCGGGGCCTCTTCCGGAGAGACGGTGAGCTCGAAGACATCCTCGGTTGGCTCGTGGTCGGGGTCTTCGAGGGGCCCTGCCTCTATGGAGCGTCCCCAGAGATTGGCGTCCACGCTGTAGGGTGACTCTCTGGTGACGGGGACCGGGATGCCGTTCTCTCTAGCGTACTCGATCTCCTCGGGCCGGCTCATGTTCCAGTCACGCACAGGCGCTACGACGGTGAGGTTCGGGGCGATGGAGGCACTGGTGACGTCGAATCGGACCTGGTCGTTGCCCTTGCCCGTAGAACCGTGAGCGATGTGCGTCGCCCCGACCTCGCGGGCTGCCTCGACGAGCTTCTTGGCGATGAGCGGACGCCCGAGCGCCGTAAAGAGCGGGTACTTCCCGCCGTAGAGGGCGTTGGCCTTGATGGCTGGCGCGACGTACTCTTCGGCGAACTCGGTCTTCGCGTCCCGGACAAAGGCATCGGCGGCGCCTATGTCGAGGGCCTTGCTCCTCACGTCGTCGGCGGGCTCTCCCTGTCCGAGGTCGAGGTACAGCGCGTACGGGGTCGCTCCCCGCTGCTCGAGCCACTTCAGACAGACCGAGGTGTCCAGCCCCCCCGAGTAGGCGAGCACGATCTTCTTTCCCTCTAGCATCTTCTCTCCTTGTGAATTGTCAGGTGTCAAAGCATCTCGTGTCCTCGCGCGCGCAGCGCGGCGGCCGCGAGATCGAGCTGCTCTTCTTTGACAAGCACGTAGTCGGTCTCGTAGGTCGCTATTGCGAGGATGCCGACCCCGCTCTCGGCGAGTGGCAAGGCCACCGAGGCGAGCACGCCCGTCGCTCCGAACTCGAAAGGGCCTTCCACCTCGAGGGCCCGCCAGCCACGCTCGCAGGTGATCCCCGCCGGGACACGCTCCTCCGGGCAGACGACCGAGACCTCAGCAGTGGTCCTCGTCACGCAGAAGAACGGACCCACCGTCGCCCAAGCCGGTATCTCCGAGTCCGGTTGCAGTCGGCAGACGGCGAGACGGTGTTCGAGCACCGAGAGGCGTAGCGAAGCGCCCGGCTTGCCCACGTCCGGACTACTCGATATTGCCGGCAGGTCTGGTTCGGGCGCGGCAGACGTCGGCGATGAGGCCGGCGACCTCCTTAGCGGCGGTGTTGTCCGGGGCTATGGCGAGCACCGTGTCCTGGCCGGCTATGGTGCCCACGATCTTCAAGCCCTTGACCCGGTCGAGGACGCTGGAGACGGCCCCGGCCGTCCCGTCGCGGGTGTTTATCACGATCTGGTTCTGGGCCGGGGTGAGGCCGAGGACGAAACTCGGGAGGACCTCGATGCCAGCGGAGCCTGGCTCGTGCGGGAGCGCGAGGTAGCGGTTGCCGACCTTGAGGACGCCGAGCTCCGCGAGGTCCCGGCTGACGGTTGCCTGCGCGGCCTCCACGCCTTCCTCGGCCAGAGCTGCGACCACGCCCTGCTGGGTGCCGAGCTCCCTCTCGGAGATTAGCCTGAGGATGAGGTCTTGCCTCGTAGCCTTGTCCACCGGCGCGCGCGTCGCTCCCAAAGTCCTACTCCCTCCTACTTGAGGTGCTCGATCCCGAGGTCCTCCGGGTACCCGAGCGCCAGGTTCATGTTCTGTACCGCTGCTCCCGCCGCTCCCTTGAGTAAATTGTCTACTGCCGCGAAGAGCAAGAGCTTCCCGGCACGCGGATCCACGGCCGCAGAGAGCCTCGCCCTGTTGGTGTTGGCCACGTGCGAGATGTGCGGCGGCTCCATCCTCGCCTCGACGAACCCCCAACCCTCGTAGTCCTCCTCGTACCAGCCGAGCACATCGCCGGCTTCGGGAAGCTCTCCGGGCTCCTCGAGCTCCACGACGATGGTCTCGAGCTCCCCACGGCTGATGGGCAGAAGGTGCGGCACGAAAGTCACCTCGGGCGTCTTGCCCACCCTGCGCAGCATCATCTCTATCTCCGGCGTGTGCCGGTGTCTGGGCGAGCCGTTCGAGATCCCATACGCCGAGACGCTCTCGTTGACGGTGACGAAGTGAGTCTTGACGCTCGGCTTGGCCCCAGCCCCACTTACCCCGGATAACGCGTTGACCGTCACGGAGCGTACCGCTACACGCCGCACCACCGGCGCGAGCGCGAGTATGGCCGCCGTCGGATAGCACCCGGGGTTGGCAACAAGCTTCCCCCCCGGCGCCCCGAAGACCTCGGGTAACCCGTAGTGCGCCTCCCCGAGCAATGCCGGCGCGGGGTGCTCCCCGTACCACTCCTCGTAGATCCCCACCTCCGAAAGCCGGAAGTCCGCCGAGAGGTCCACGACGAGCCGCGCCCCCGCTTCCAGCAAACCCTTTACCGCTTCAGCGCTCTCACCGTGCCCGTAGGCTACGAACGCCGCGTCCAGCGAGGAGGCGCCTATCTCCTCCGGCTCGACGTACGCCCCCTCCACCGCCAGCTGCGGGTACACCTCGGAGATCCCCTGCCCCGCATACCCGCGCGACGATACGCTCAGCGCCCCAACCTCGGGGTGCCCCGCGAGTAACCTCACCAGCTCCGCCCCTACGTACCCGCTGCCGCCATAGATGCCTACCCTGAGTCCCATAACACGTATTCTAGAGGCTTCGGATAAATATTCAACTCTCTGAATAAAGCCCTTGAACATCGCGTTTACAGGTGCGACAATGCGAGACACCGATGAATAAAGATACAATGATCGGAATAAACACTCTCCCGGGGGGAGCGACGGCACCGGAGGGGTTCGTCGCTTGTGGGGTGGAGTGTGGGGTAAGGGAGTTGGGGAGGCGGGATCTCGGCCTCCTCTTCTCGGAGCGCGGGTGTGCATCGGCCGCTGTATTCACGCGTAACGTGGTGCAGGGCGCACCGCTCGTCGTCACGCGGAAGGTTATAGAAGGTGGTGACGTACGGGCCGTGGTCGCCAACAGCGGCATCGCCAACGCGGCTACCGGACAGAGAGGGCTGGAGGACGCCGGGCAGATGCAGGCGCTCGTGGCGGAGGCTCTGGGTATGGGGGCCTTCGAGGTTGCCGTGGCCTCTACGGGCGTCATCGGGGATCACCTGCCGATGGAAAGGATATCGTCCGGCATCGAGCGAGCGGCCGCAGAGATGACGCGCGGCGGCGGTGGTTTCGCCGAGGCCATCTTGACTACCGACACGCGCGTCAAGGAGGCTGCGGTCCGGGTGAAGCTCGGGGGCAAGGCCGCCACGGTCGGCGGGACAGCCAAGGGGAGCGGCATGATCCACCCCAACATGGGCACCATGCTCGCCTTCCTGACCACTGACGCCGCCGTGGAGAAGGGTTGTTTGCAGAAGGCTCTGAGCGAGGCGACGGACCGCACCTTCAACCGCGTCACGGTGGACGGGGACACCTCGCCGAGCGACATGGCGATCCTCCTCGCCAACGGTACGGCAGGTAACGAACCGCTCACCGCGGGCTCGGCTGAGTATCCGGTGTTCGCGCAGGCCGTCGAGAGCGTAGCGCGCGGGCTCGCCAGGGAGATAGCGCGCGACGGCGAGGGGGCGACGCGACTCGTCGAGGTCGTCGTCGATGGGGCGTCGGACGAGGCTTCGGCGGCGGCGCTCGCCAAGAGCGTCGTCGGGAGCAACCTCGTCAAGGCTGCAGTCTTCGGTGAGGACGCCAACTGGGGGCGCGTGCTCACCGCGATGGGCTACTCGGGTGTGGACTTCGACCCGGACGGGGTCGAGCTGTGGTTCGGACCGGTAAAGGTATTCGAGAACGGCGCGCCCGTGGAGCACGAGGAGACCGAAGCCAACGCGACGCTCGCGGCGGGAGAGGTCAGGATCGCCGTTCGCCTGGGCGAAGGTGATGCCTCGGCTGTGGCGTGGGGCTGCGACCTCACCTACGAGTACGTCAGGATCAACGGGAGCTATCGCACGTGAAGCCCGTCGTGATCAAGGTCGGAGGCGGCGCTCTGGCGGGGGGCGCTCTCGAGGACATGCCCGGTGTCCTGGGGTCGGGGCGGAAGGTCGCGCTGGTACACGGCGGGGGCATCCAGCTCACCCGGATGCTCGACGCTCTAGGGCTCCCCACCCGCTTTCATGAGGGGCTGCGCGTCACTGACGCCGGGACCCTGGAGGTCGCCGAGATGGTCTTCGCCGGGAGCGTGAACAAGGCCCTCGCGCGCGAGCTGAGCGCTATAGGCGTCCCTTCGGCCGGCATCTCCGGGACCGACGGCCCGACGCTTGTGGTCGAGCCCGTCCCGGAGCTGGGCCGCGTAGGAGAGGTGAAGCAGGTAGAGACGGGGCTCGTGCAGGCGTTGTGGGCGGGAGGCTTCGTGCCTGTCGTGGCTCCTCTGGGGCTGGGGCCCGAGGGTGCGTACAACGTCAACGCCGACGCGGCGGCGGCCGCGCTCGCCGTGGGGGTCGGGGCCGAGCACCTCCTCCTGCTCACGGACGTGGACGGGTTGCTCAGGGACGGCTCTCCCGTTGGTTCACTCGTGCCGGACGAGTGCGAGGAGTACGTGGCCTCCGGGCTCGCGGCGGGTGGGATGGTGCCCAAGCTGCGGGCGGCGGCCGAAGCCGCCAGGGGTGGGGTGCGGGCGAGGATCATAAACGGAAACAGAGAGGGTGCGCTCGCCGCGGCGATAGCCGGCGAGGCGGTCGGGACACTGATATCGGAGGGAGTGGTCGCGTGAGAGCCGTGATGGAGACATACAAACGTTTGGGCATAGCTCCGACGAGCGGGAAGGGGAGCTGGCTCTTTGACGACGAAGGCAACCGCTACCTCGACTTTATCGCGGGCATCGCGACCAACTCCTTGGGTCACGGCCACCCGGCGCTCGTAGAGGCCATAAAAGAGCAGGCGGAGATCCTGATCCACTGTTCAAACCTGTACGAGATACCCATCCAGGCCGAGGTCGCCCAGATGCTCACGCAGGCTACGGACTTCGACAGGGTGTTCTTCTGCAACTCCGGCACCGAGAGCGTCGAGGCCGCCATAAAGCTGGCCCGCAAGCACGCCCACGCCAGCTACGGCCCGGAGAAGCATGAGATCCTGAGCTTCTCGAAGTCCTTCCACGGCCGCACCTACGGCGGACTCTCGGCGACCGGCCAGCCCACCCTGCAAGAGGGCTTCGGCCCGATGCTCGGCGGCTTCGTCCACGCGCCCTTTGGCGACCTGGAAGCAGCCAAGGATAGCGTCGGCCCGCAGACCGCCGCCGTTATCGTCGAGCCGATACAGGGCGAGAGTGGGGTTCGCGTGCCGCCCGAAGGTTTCCTCCAGGGGTTGAGGGATCTCTGCGACGAGCACTCGGCGCTCCTCATCTTCGACGAGGTGCAGACCGGGGCGGGAAGGACAGGCCACCTCTACGCCTACCAGGGCGCTGGCGTCGTACCCGACGCGCTTACGAGCGCGAAGGGCCTCGGCGGCGGCGTGCCGGTAGGCGCGATGCTGGCCAAAGAGGAGTACGCGGCGTTGGGTCCCGGCAACCACGGCTCCACCTTCGGTGGCAACCCGCTCGCGATGGCGGCCGTAAGGGCTGTCCTCGGGGTAGTAGACGACCCGGGATTTCTCGAGGAGGTCAGGGTCAAGGGGACGATCCTCAAGAGCGCGCTCGGGAAGGTTGCGGAGCAGGTCCCCGGTGCGGAGGTACGCGGAGAGGGTTTGCTC
>DASTQK010000207.1:0-11318 GCA_035761765.1 Rubrobacteraceae bacterium | reverse complement strand
GCACGTACGGCTCGACGTCCATCGGGTAGAACCACTCCCCCTTGGTGAACCGGATCACGGGCTCGAAGCGCCGGAGCAGGGTTTCCGGAGTCCTCACCTCTAACCTTGCCTCATCCCCCATCCGCGGGCTCCGATCTCCCGCTCGCCGGCGTCACGCGCTTGGAGTGGAACACGGTCCGTACTTCCTGGGAGTTCAGGTACAAGACCATCAAGATACAGTAGGCAATGATCGGGTAGGCGAACCGTGGTCGCGGGTCCGGGAAGAAGAACAGGCAGGCTAGCAGGATCAGACCCTGCGCAACCGAGGCTAGCAGCCATCCCCGACGCCGAAGAAGTACGAAACTGAGGCCAGCTAGAAGCAACAAGACGGCGGGTGGGAGAAAGAAGACGACGAACAGGATGGCCTCTTCGAGACGCAGCTCCAGTGGCTTTGGAAGGGTTTGAGCCTGCTCATTGGCGAGAGCGGCTATCCGGTCCCAGTCGATGCTGGTGAACAAGTGGACACCGATACCTACCAACGCGACAACCTGCAATATGAGCAGCACGCCGAGCATCCGCGTCTCTCGGTACAAGGTTCGCCCTTCGGGTTCGGATACGAACGTCGATAACGAACGAAATTTCTGGCGGGTAGGATACCTTCTTGCACGCTGGCATGCACGTTCCTGCTGGATCCTATCCGCCATCTGTATCGAAGAACGCGGTTGGAGGCAATGGAGGATGTGCTGGCGACTAAGCTCGTTGAGGTGCAGGTGTTTCTAGAAGCTCTGGCGACATCAGTGTCGGGTAGAGGTCATCGAGGAAGAGACGATTTATGAGCGCCTCGCGCCCTCTTACCCCAACCTTGTCGAAAATGTTGGAGAGGTGATCCTGTACGGTGTACTCGGAAATGTAGAGTGTCGCGGCTATCTGCTTTCTCGAGGCGCCGCGTAAGACCAAGTCCACGATCTCTCGCTCGCGAGAGCTAAGCCCGTAGGCTGCTGCTCTTAGCCAAGCTATTTGCTTTGGTCCGGTGGGTTCGATGACGATCATCCTCTGGCTAGGGCTGCCCGGCGTAGCTTCGGTAAGGGTGGCCTGCAGCGTCAGCCACCGGCCCGAGCGGGCTTTCACACTCAGGCACGGAACCCTGGCTCGATCTCGATCCGTTCGGGGTTCTAGAGCCCTCCGCAGCGCACCCACCACCATCCAGACCGCAACAGGGAGGTCCGCGTCCTCTTGCCACCCAGGGCCTAGATCGCCCAGTTCCTCCAGGTACCCCTTGGCAGCATCGGTGTGCTGCAGAACTTTTCCCTGCTGGTCAAGGACCAGAACTGCGGCACCACTATCGCCGTTGGTTTCGGCAAGGGGTGCCTGTGAGAGGAGCGAGGACGCTCTCAGCCCAGCCCCCACGTGCGGGACGATGCGGCGCAGTAGCCTAACCTCCCTAGCGCTGAAGTCGGGATCGCCCTTCCCTCTGGTAAGCTCAATCCCGCCCCAGCGCTCACGGCCTGCCATGCAGGCACCGCGTATTTCGTGGCCCAACCCGAGCGGTCCGGTAAGTTCACGATATCTAAGGGAACGTTCGAGATGACCTCCGGTTGCTTCGGAGAGCAGTCTTACTGGCTTGCTCCATCTTTGCGACATGCCATCGTAGCCGTTTATCTCGGTTTCCAAGTACAGGTGCTCGAAAAAGAGGCGCATTCCTCTTATGCCGCCCAGCCCTTCGGCGGCCCCGAATGTGACCAACTCGCTAGAAGGGTCTGTCGAAGATACGCAGAATGCCTCGAAAGGTATCGCGTGGCGCAAGCTCTCGACCACCTCGCCGAGCAACGTCCTCTGATCAAGCCCAGCATTGCATAGCCGCTTTATCTCGTTGACGACTCGATCGTCTAAAGCCGTACTACTGGTGGCCATACTCTTCCCGAAAAATATCCCACTTCAGTGGGATATACCTAATTCCTTTCGCCGGCTAGAGTCAGTATAGCAAGGAAAGGCACAAGGCGGATAGGAAGGAGCAACACGCTATGTCGACCCCAGAAGAAAACAAGGCACAGTTTCGCCGTGCCTACGAGGAGGTGCTAAACCGGGGGGACCTCTCCGGCGTGGAGGAGTTGATCGCTCCTGAGTTCCTCAACCATGAGGCACCTCCCGGAAGGGATCGAGGGCCTGAGTCGATGCGCGGGCTGGCCAACATGCTGCGTACGGCCTTCCCGGACCTGCACTTTGAGATCGAGGACTTGGTCGCTGAAGGAGATACCGTCGCGGGTCGGTTGACCATGAGTGGAACTCACGAAGGGCCATTGATGGGCATGGCCCCGACCGGCTGCTCGGTACGACAGAACCACATGCACTTCGTACGCTTTCGGGATGGTAAAGCTGTCGAACACTGGGGGGTGAGAGATGATCTGGAAATGATGCAGCAGCTCGGTGCCGTTGCGCCATTGGTACAGAACCAAGCTTAGTTCATATACCTCATCGCACGCTAATAGAGTTGGCGCACCCTTCTACGGCCTCCACTCATTGGTGTAGGGATTGGTGCGCTGCTACTGCTCGGCGAGCGCGGCGACGAGCTCGCGGCAGAAGGCGGGGATGTCAGGGACGACGCGGCCCCAGACCAGGTTCCCCTCGCGGAAGGCAGGCTTGTCCACCCAAATCGCTCCCGCGTTCTCCAGATCGTCCTTGATGCCGAGGGAGCCGGTCGCGCTGACGCCCTTCACTATGCCGGCGGAGATGGCGACCAGCCCGCCGTGGCAGATGATCCCGACGGTCTTGCCGGCCTCGTGGACCTCCCGGACGAGGCTGATAATCTCCGGGTACCTGCGTAGCTTGTCCGGGGCCCAGCCGCCGGGGACGACGATGCCGTCGAGTTCGGAGGCGTCCACGCCTGAGGCCTTCGCGTCGGCCTGAGCGCTCAGAGCGTTCTTGCCGTGGACCGGCTCCAGGTCGGGGCCGACGGAGATGACCTCGGCCCCCTCCTCCTGCAGCCGCATCACCGTTACCCAGTACTCGAGGTCCTCGAAACCCTCGGCCACCAGCACCGCTACCCTCTTCCCGTCTAGCTTCATCCACGCCCCTTTCTGCTAGTTGCTCAGCATTCCAAGTAGTCTGTTCACGGCCTCCCGAGCCTCGTCGCCGCCGAGTTCCAGGGCGCGGGCCAGCTCGGGGATAGCGTCGGCGCCCTGTCCGGAGCGCAGGAGACGGTCGGCGGCGTCGAGGTGTGTCCGGTAGGTTGACGGCGCGGCTTCCTGCTCGAGGGAGATACCTTCTCCACCCCGAACGAGCGCGAGCAGCTCGTCACCGTAGCGGGCAGCCCGGCGGAGGCCGATGCCCTTTATAGTGCCTAGCTCGCGGATAGTCCCGGGCTTGCGGGCGGCTATCTCCTCCAAGTGGGAGTTGTGGAGCACCACGTAGGCGGGGACCTGCTGCCGCCGCGCCTGTTCCCCCCTCCAGCGCTTTAGCAGCTCGAAGAGGTCCGGGTCAACCGCGACGCCGTTCGCCTCTGCTGCTGCGGTACGAACGAGGGAAGGCTCGCTTCCCGGACGGGGTGGTTTGCTAATCTCCTGAGCCTCGCCGAGGCAGACGTCGCAGGCACCGCACGGGGCGACCGGCTCCGTGTCGCCGAAGTGGCGAAGGAGGTGCTCGCGGCGGCAGGCGGTCAGGGTGGCATAGGATTCTACGTCCCGGATCCGGGCGTAAGCCGCGCTCGCGCGGCTCTTGAGACGGGCGGCGATGGTGCGACGGCTGTGCTCGTCGAGCGTCGAAGCCTTCAGCCTCACGTCGACGACCGAGCCGCGGGGGATGATATCAGCCGTCCCGTCCACCATCATCCGGTAGATGGCACCCTGCGCGACGGCGGGACGGACCCCCGCGCGGCGGGCAAGCTCCGAAAGCCCGATCGTGCCGCTCCCCGGCAGCGCGGCGTGCACGGCCGCCACCTCCTCACGCAGCCCTTCGGTCCCCTCCTCCAGGCGGCGTACCTCCACCTCGGCCCACAGGTCGTAGCCGCGGTGGATCAGACCCGACTCCTCAAGGCTGCCCAGAACGATCCAGGCCGCGTCAGGGTCCACGCCACCGAGCGCGGCGAGGGCACTGGGCGGGACGTTGACCCTCCCACCGTTCTCGAGCCCGGCGAGCGAGCGAAAAAGAGAGCCTACATCCCCCTCACCGGCGGTGCCGAGCGTCACTAGCCGCTTGCGCCGTCCGAGGTCTGCGCCCCGGTACAAAACCACGCAATCCGCGACTTTACCGTCGCGTCCCGCGCGGCCTGACTCCTGCATGTACGCCGGCAGGCTCCCCGGGACGCTCGCGTGCACCACGAACCGCACGTTCGGCTTGTCCACCCCCATCCCGAAAGCGACCGTGGCTACTACGACGGAGAGCTCGTCGGTCATGAAGCGCTCCTGCACCTCGGAGCGCTCCGAGGCGCCCATCCCGGCGTGGTAGGCCGCGGCGTGCACTCCGGAGCGGCGCAGGTGCGCCGCTAGCTCCTCGCACTCCTTGCGAGTCGTGACGTAGACGATGCCAGGGGGTGCGGCATTGCGTACGACGTCCAGGATCAGGGGTAGCTTATCCTTCTTCTCCCGCGCTGAAAGGACTCTGTACGTCAGGTTCGGGCGGTTGAAGCTGGTGACCACGACTTCGGGGTCGCGCATCTTGAGCGAGCGGAGGATATCCTGCCTGACGCGCGGTGTGGCCGTCGCGGTCAGGGCGAGGACCGGCGGACTCCCGAGGTCGCGGACCGCGCGCGGCAGGAACAGGTAGTCAGGGCGGAAGTCGTGGCCCCACTCGGAGATGCAGTGGGCCTCGTCAACCACGAAGAGGCCGACGCCCGCACGCCGCAGGGAGAGGACAAACTCTAGCGAGCGCAGGCGCTCCGGAGCTACGTAGAGCATCTTGATCTCCCCGGTCCTCACCCGCCGCTCAACCTCCCAGCGCTCCTCCGGCGAGAGCCCGGAGTGGAGCGCTGCAGCGTCGGTGACGGAGCTCTGGATCAAGGAGTCAACCTGATCCTTCATCAGCGAGATCAGGGGCGAGACGATCACCGTCAGGCTCTCCTGCATGAGCGCGGGCACCTGGTAGCACAGGCTCTTCCCGCCGCCCGTAGGCATCACCGCCAGAGTGTCGCGACCCTCGAGGACGGCCCGGATCGCCTCCTCCTGTCCGGGCCTGAACGAGTCAAAGCCGAAGATCTCTTTGAGTACCCTCGAGGGCATGGTCTAAATATAGGCTCTCTGCCACCGGCTTTAAAGCCCGTGGCGGCTTCGGGCTGCGCACATCGGTTTCAGTTACTTCGCTGAGGTCTGTAGCCCGAGGCTTACTCGTACTCCCTCTGCTGTGGGGCGAACCTCGGGATTGGCCTGAGACCCTGGATCTGTCCGGGCGGACGGTCGCCCCGGTCGGGTGGCTCCTCGTCCTGCTGCGGTGGCCCTTCCTCTGCGGCGTCGAGGAGGTCCTCCAGGCTGCGCCGGATGTCTGCGCAGGCCTTGTGGTAGACCAGCTTGAAGGCGAACGCCGGCGCGGCGAGAGCCGGAATGACGCCGAGGAAGAACAGCGGGCTCTGTGCTCCGGCGAGCACGAACATCACTGCGAGCGCTACGCTGATGATCCCACCGAGCGAGAGGTACTCCCCGCGCTGGTTGGAGACGTCTGCTGTCAGGTTCGCGTCGCAGCGGCCCTCGTCGAGTTCCTCGACCCGAAGCTCCACCGACTGGGTCTTCAGCAGCGCCCGGTGGCCGGAGAAGTCGAGTGCGCGACGAACGGCGCCCAGCATGTCCCCCGAGTCCCAGAGAGAGCTGCTCTCGGTCTTGCGCCTGAGCTTGAGGCCCTGCTCGAGTCGCAGCAGCGACTCGAGGTGCTCCCTGGTCCTCTGCGGGGGTCGCTCGACCTCTCTGACGGCCCGGAGCCGCGCGGGGCCGTAGAGCTTCCAGGCAAGGGTGTGGGGCTCCGCAGTCTTCTCCGAGGCGAGGTCCCACATCGCCCGCCGTACGTCCTGCTCCGGGATGCCGGCAGCCGCGGCAACCTGCACCAGAACCTCCGGGGAGACGGAAGGCGCGCCGTCATCTTCGCGTTGCCAGCGGCGAGCGTTAAGCTCCGCAGCGCGGCGCAGGATCATCTCGACCTCTGCGGGTCTCAGGCGCTTGGTTGGCTCTTCCGCCATACGGGTTGTGATTCTACAGGTTTTAGAGCCTCTGATCTCGCTTCGAGGTGATGGAGAGTATCCGCGGCGTGTCTCTCAGGTACGACCACCCGGAGAGCAGCGTGAGGACTACGGCGACCAGCATCGCCCACCACCCGATCACGGATATGATGCCGCGCCAGCCGGCGGCTCCCGGCTCCCCCAGGAGCAGGATAAAGACGGCGACACTCTGGGCGTTCATCTTCGCCTTGCCCCAGCGGTTGGCGGCGATAATCTCCCCGGCCTCGAGGGCGACCATCCGCAACCCGGTGACGGCGAATTCCCGGATCACCATGATCGCGGCCATCCACGCCGCCATGGATCCCTCACCGACGAGGGCGAAGAAGACCGAGACAATGAGCGCCTTGTCCGCGATGGAGTCCATGAGCTTTCCGAAGCCCGTGACCTCGTTGGAGCGGCGGGCAACGACGCCGTCGAAATAGTCGGTGAGGATTGCCCCGACGTAGATCGCGAGCGCGACCCAGCGGGCCCACCCGAAAGGCAGGTACAGCGCGATCATCAGGGGGATCACGGCCACAATCCGGATCAAGGTCAGCTGGTTGGCGAAGGTCAGACGCACTTGTCTCGCCCTGTCCCGCACACCGACTTAGTCCTCTCTTCGAGCCTCGACGCTTCTCGCGCGGCCAACGTAGCACCTTTCCGGATGCGTCTCAAGGTGCCTGGATTAACGCTCCGAGGTGCCCCGGATCTGGGTGACGGCCGGCCTCAGGAACAGGCCGACGATCCAGTCTGTGGCGACGCGCACCTTGCTCTGCGGGCTGTTGAGGCGCACGAGGTAGGCCATGCGCCAGAAGATGGCCGCGACGAGCCCGGTGAAGCGGACGCCCATGACCTCGTTTACGGCGAAGTCGCTCCCGAGCTCGACGAGCTGCCCGAGAGGCCTGTACTCGAAGCGGATCAGGTCCTCCTCCCTGCCGTCGATGGCGGCAAGCACGTTGCGGGCGACGACGTGGCCCTGCTGTACGGCGGCCTGCGCTGTGGGCGGGACGACCTTCCCGTCCTGGCCTTCACGGATATCCTTGACGGCGGCGCAATCCCCGATAGCCCACACGTTCTGGTACCCCTCGACGCGCAGGTATCCGTCTACCTTTATGCCGGTTCGCTCGTCTACGGGGAGGCCGTCGGCCTCGATCCCGAGGTTCGGGCGGTTGCCGGCCGTCCAGATCACATTCTCCGTCGGGATGTTGTCGTCGTCCTTGAGCTTGACACAGTTATCTGTGATCTCCTGGGCCATGGCGTTGGTCCTGACCTCGATACGCTGGTTGACCATGCGTGCGCGGGCGGCCTTGCGCAGAGCAGGATCGAGCTCCGGCAGGATGTTCGGGAGGGCTTCGAGCAGGATTATGCGGACGCGGTGCGGGTCTATGTTCGGGTAGTCAGGGGCGAGGTTCTCGTGGACCAGGGTGTGGATCTCCGACGCCACCTCGACCCCTGTGGCGCCGCCACCAATGACGACGAAGGTGAGTTTGGACTCCGGCACCTCGCCCCTTATGAGCGAGACCTCCTCGAAGCGCTCTATTACCCTGTTCCTAATGCGCTCGGCGTCCTCGACGCCCCGCATGGTGAGGCTGTGCTCTTCGACGCCGGGGATGCCGAAGAAGTTGGGCAGCCCGCCGAGCGAGATGACGATGTGGTCGTAGGGGAACTCTATCCCGCCATCGGCCACCACGACCTTCTTCTCGACGTCGAGCTTCCTGCCCTCGGCCCGCCGGAAGCTGGCGCCGGCTGTGATGAGGGCCCGCCTCAGGGGCTGGGCGACATTGCGCGCGTCGATGTCGCTGCTGACTATCCCGGGCACCATCGGCCAGAAGGTGAAGAAGTTGTTCTTGGCCAGCACCAGTACCCCGACATCATCGCGGCTCTTGACCAGGTCGCAGAGGTCCCCGGCCGCAGTGTACCCCCCGAATCCGCCGCCCAGGATGAGCACCTTGTTCTCAAAGTCACCGTAGGGAGGCTTCTCCCACGGGGCGTAGCGTGGAGAGGGATTCAGAGCTCGCCTGAGCGTCGCGAGCCCGACGGCCAACCCGCCGAGCGCCAACCCGCCCTTGACCCATGCGTTCATACCGGCCTCCCGCGCTCTCCAGCCTGCCAACCCTCTGCTTATCTTACCGAAAGGCGCAACCCGGCAAAACATCTGCCCTAGAATACCGCCACCCGCACGGTTCTCTGGCGCGGCCCGTCGAACTCGGCCAGGAAGACGCCCTGCCAGCGCCCGAGGTCCAGCTCACCACCCCTTACCAGCAGATGCTGAGTCCCGCCGAAGAGGCTGGTCAGGAAGTGCGAGTCGCTGTTGCCCTCGGCATGCTCGAAGCGCACGTCGACGGACTTCATCAATGCCTCGCACGCAGCAGCGAGGTCGCGCCCCACGTCGGGGTCGTAGTCCTCGTTGACGGTGACACCCGCGGTTGTGTGGGTGGAGGAGACCACGCATAACCCCTCCTCCACCCCCGCCTCGCTAACCGCGCGGCGTATCTCCTGTGTTATCGACACGAACTCGTAGCGCTCCCTGGTCCGAACCGGTATGTCGCTGAATATCATGGTCCTCCTTTCGTTCGATGCGATCGGGCTACAGGGTTCACCTACCTACTGATACCTCGAAACCCGTGGCCTTATCCGAGCGCCTCAGGCAGCCCGGCGACGCTCTCGAGGACGAGGTCCGGCTCGCCCTCCGATTCGGGGCGGTACTTGCCCGTCTTGACGAGTATTCCCTGGAGCCCCGCGGCCTGGGCCCCGGCTACATCGGACTCTGCGTCGTCCCCGACCATGGCGACCTCGTGTGGTTCGAGCCCCATGTCCGCCAGGGCCAGGCGGAAGAAGGCTCGCTCGGGCTTTCCCACGACGGTGGCGCTCTTGCCGCTCGCGTACTCGAGGGCCGCGACGAAAGGTCCGGCGTCCAGAGACAGCCCTTCCTGCGTGCGCCAGTAACGGTTCTTCTGCAAGGCTAGAAGCTCCGCACCCCCCACGAGTAGCCGAAAGGCGGGGTTCAGGCGATCGTAGGCGAAACCCTCGCCGAGGTCCCCGACCAGCACGTAGTCCGGGCGCTCCTGGTCGAGGGTAATCTCTCGCAGGTCCTCAAGAAGAGACTCGTCGACGAGGGGGAAGCAGCTTCTGTCCCCGATCAGGCCGGCCGCCGCCCTGGCGGGTGTGAAGATCTCCGCCTCGTCGACCCCGAAGCCTAAAGTCCGAAGCTGCTCGCACACGGCTCGTCGGGGCCTCCGGGTGGTGTTGGTGACGTAGCGGAGCGCCAGGCCCGAGGTCTTCAGACGCTCGATGGCCTCGCGGGCGCCCTCGACCGGCTCCTCGCCAACATAGAGGGTGCCGTCCAGGTCCAGCAAGAGTCCCCTGACACGCATGCGTCCATGATAGTCTCCGCCGGACGGCACTATCTACCGCCAGCAGGCACTCGAGCGTTTCGCCGCATCGTATTCAGGAGAGGGGCAACATCACGTTCGCCCTGTAAGGGGCTCGGGCACACAAACGCTCGTACCAGGCCTCCAGGTCGTCCATGGGAGGTCGTTCGATATCCAGGCCAAACCAGCGGTATGCCGTCACCCCGAGGGGTATGTCCGCCATGGTAAACGCCGGGCCCGCAACGTAATCACGCCCGGCCAGGTGCGCATCGAGTATGGCCAGGTTCTCGGCCGTCTTGCTTATCGCAGCCGTTATGGCGGCTTGATCCCTGCCTTCACGCGGCGTGCGGACGAGCCCGATAAACGCCGGGCGGAGGCTGGCCCAGAGCGTGCCCATCTGCCAGTCCATCCACCTGTCCGCGTCGGCCCTACGTGCGAGGCCCTCCGGGCACAGCGATCCCATGCCGTGTTTGGCGGCGAGGTACCGCACTATGGCGTTGGACTCCCAGAGCACGAAACCGTCGTCTGATATCGTCGGCACCAGACCGTTGGGGTTCAACCGGAGATACTCGGGCTCCCTGTTACCGCCGAACGGACCGCCGAGATCGACGCGCTGGTAAGGGATGTTCAGCTCTTCGCAACACCACAGAACCTTCTGGACATTGATGGAGTTACTTCTACCCCAGATCCGGAGCACGCACTTACCCTCCGAGCGTCTGGTTCGGCAGCCACGTGACCAGGCCAGGGAAGAGGGCGAGGATGACGATCCCGAGCGCCAGGACGACCACGTAGGGGAGCGAGCCAGCGAGTATGTCCCGCAGCGGGATGTCGGGTGCGATGCCCTGCACCACGTACAGGTTCAGGCCTACGGGTGGTGTGATCAGGCCCATCTCCATATTCAGGGTCATCACGATCCCGAACCACAACGGATCGAAGCCGAGCTCCGTGATGATCGGGAACAGAACCGGCATGGTGACGAGGATGATTGCCACGGGCGGGATGAAGAACCCGAGGACCAGGAACAGCAGGTTCATGATCACGAACACCACCCACCTGTTGACCTGGAGGTCGGCCACCAGTCGCGCCAGCTCCTGGGGAACGTCGAGGAAGCTCAACACCTGGCCGAGCACCGCGGAGAAGGCGACGATCATGAGGATCATCGTGCTTGTCCGCGTCGTCTCCAGAGCTATGTCCATGAGGTTCCTCAAGTTCACGGTGCGATACAGGAGGGCGACCAGGAGTATGGCCAGCAAGGCCCCCACGCCAGCGGCCTCGCTGGGGGTGGCGATCCCCAGGTACAGGACGCCCAGGACGCAGGCGATCAGCACAGCAAAAGGGATCACCTTGGTCAACACGCCAAAGCGGTGCCCCCAGGAGTAGCTCTCCTCCCCGCCGATGACCTGCGAGGTTTCGCCGCTCTCTCCCGTAGCGCTTGCCTCTTGCTGGAAGCTACCGCTCCTTCTGCTCGACAACACCACTGCCAGAATCCACAGGCAGAAGAGCAGCGTGACCAGGATGCCCGGCACGACGCCGCCCAGAAACAGGCGGCCGATCGACGTTTCCGTGGCTATGCCGTACAGAATCAAGGTGACACTCGGCGGTATCAGTATCCCCAGCGTACCCCCTGCGACTATCGCCCCCGTCGCTAGCCCGTTCGGGTAGCCTCGCTTGGTCATCTCGGGGATGGCTATCCTCCCGATCGCAGCGGAGGTCGCGGGGCTCGAACCGGTCAAGGCAGCGAACACTGAACACGCCATCACAGAGCTCATGGCCAGGCCGCCGGGGAGGCGGTTCAC
>DASTQK010000206.1:0-3638 GCA_035761765.1 Rubrobacteraceae bacterium | reverse complement strand
TCGCAACCGTCCACGTTGGTATAGGCGGCGGCGTTAACGACGAGATCCGGTGATTGAACCTCTACCATCTCCTCGACCGCCTCAGGATCGGCCACGTCAAATTCCGCGTGGGAGAGCGCCACCGTCTCGTGGCCCCGTTCGGGCAAAAGCTCGACGAGCTCCAACCCGAGCTGGCCGCCCGCCCCGGTAACCATCACCCTCACGTCAGCAACACCCAGTCCCGTCTATCGCGTACCGCCAACTCCAGAACGCATACTTTATCAAAACCCCAGGCAGCAAAAGACCGGGGCTCATTCTGAGCCCCGGTCCGCGCCCGATGTCTCAGGGTTATCCGTCCTCTAAGTCATTCGACATGGTCAGTGAAGTCGGCGGCTGTTGTGCTCCGCACGTTGCAGCTCACGAAGGCATCGCCCCGATCACCGTAGCAACGGTCACGTCCCGCTCCACCCTCGAGTACGTCGCGACCATCACGGTCGTTAGCGAGCAATCTGTCTCTCCCAGAGCCACCCTTCAACACGTCCCTATCGATGAAGTAGTTGTTGGCATCGAGAAGGTCGTCATCGTCATAGGCCAATATGCGATCGTGGCCTCTCCGCTCGTGGAGAACGTCCTCATTGTCGGTGCCGTTGCATGGCACGCTGTTACTGTGACCAGCAACATGGCTAGCCCAAGCACGATCCATAACCTGCGCATCTTCTCCTCCTCGTCAGGACCTTGGCTCCCGCATTCCAAGAGCAGAGTGGCGCGCCGCGCACCCCCAGATGCGTGGTTCTGGTCGTTACAGACTTGTGTCACAGACACCGCCGCGTCAGCTACTGCCCTGGCACGAGGGAAGTGTAGAGCTCCTCGAGCTCGTCTGCGTACTCACCTACGGTCTTGACGGGTCTGATTCCTGCGCACAATTCCCTTAGCAGACCCGGCTCTTCGCCCAGTCGCCTGAGTTGCCGCGAGAGATCCTGCGGGTTCTCTAGCTCGAAGAGCAAGCCGTTCTCTCCGTGGCTGACGAACTCGGACATGCCTTTCAGATCGGTGGCAACGACGGGTGCCTTGGCGGCGAAGGCCTCGAAGATGACGGCAGGAGCGTTCTCATACCAGCGGGAGGGCACGACCAGGACGTCCAGCTCGGACATGATGAGAGCGAGTTCATTGCGCGAGAAGGCACCAGGGAAGGAGATCCTGCGGTCGTCAGCGGCGAGCTTGCGCAGTTCTTGGGCGAAAGCGGGGTACCGCTCCGGCTCGCCGTGGACGGAGAGTGTCGCGTCGAGCTCGGGGGGAAGCATGCGGAATGCCCGCACGAGGGTGTCGCAGCCCTTGTGCGGGGCCAGAGTTCCGACGAAACCGACCCGCAGCGTCGAGGATGGGCGCCGCCTCTCTGCAGCTTCGGCGAGGCCTGAAGTGTCGATCCCGTAGTGTGAGACCACGGTCTTCCCCGCCCCCACGCCGTTGCTCAGAAGCAGGTCGTGCGTGAGACTGGTGTAGGTGACCATGCGGTCCAAGCGCTTCATATTCTCCCTTATACGAGCGGGTCGCTCCCTGACGGCTGCTATCTGGCGCAGCGATAGCGAGAGGCGGCGGAGGGGCGTCCTGGAGACCAGGTCGGCGGCTTGCAGGAGAGAGCCGGGGATCCTGCGTGCTACGCTCCTCACGCGTGGGTCGGGGTTGCGGCTCGCTATGCAGCGGACACAGTGGGTGACTTCGGGCCCCGTACACAGGGCGCCGTCATGCCTTCGCAGGTCCACGACGGGGCAGATCGCCCAGAAATCGGCAGCCGTGAACACCAAGGGCATGCCGGCCTCCTTGAAGGCCGCAAGGACGCTCGCCGAGAGGCCCTGGAGGTGCATCGCGTGGATGACATCCGGGTTCGTCTCGCGCACGTAATCGCGCACCTTGCGGGCCATCTCCTTGTTCTGGAAGTTCAGGTGGTAAGGGCGCGAGAGGCCCTCTTCCGGGCGGCCCACCCTGCGGACGGGGATCCCCTCGTACTCGTAGTCCTGTGTCTCGTAGGGCTCGATGCCGCTGCCGGGGATGCTGCGCTTCGCGGCGAACACTAGCGGCTCGTGCCCGCGGGCCTTGAGCTCCCGCGCTAGCCCCAGCGTCACGATCTCCACGCCGGCGCGGTGGTCCGGGAAGAACTGGTGGACGGTGAAGAGGATCTTCACCGCCGGAGGAATATAATGGGGGAGCTCCCGTCAGTCGGACACCCCGCGACGCTCGCCGTACTCATACGCCAGCGATTATACGGGCCTAGATACCCCTGCGCAGGAACACATCCAGCCTGCGGGGGAGGCGTTGTTTCTTCGCCGCCAGGTACAGACCGGTCTGGGAGCAGAGGGCGTATCGGAAAGCGAGCAGTGCAAGGCGCGGTCCACCTCCCGCGACCTTTACTTGCCCTCGGAGGCAGAGGTGCGCCCAGGAGCGGAGCACGTTCAGGAGCCAGATGGACAGGTTCGGCGTGGGAGTCAGGTCGAAGAGCTTGAGGAGTACCTCTCCGTCCACGTAGTTACGCCGCAGGTCGTACAGGGCGCCGCGCTCGTGCGAATGGAGCACGGCCGAACGCGGCTCGTAGACGAGCTTGTAGCCCGCCTCCAGGACGCTCCTGGCCCACCGGATGTCTTCCCCGAAGCCAGCCTGTTCGAAGGGGATGGATCCCCACACCGAGCGTCGCACGCAGGAGCTCACGTTGTCGAAGGCCGCGAGCGAGCGGCGCTCGGACGGGGCCAACCCACGATAGACCGCTGGGGACTCCACGAACTGTACCCGGCGTTCGAGGCTGGCGGTGGGCCAGCTGTTGACCAGCGCGCGGGCCAGCGGACCGCTCTCGGGACGCGGCACCTGGCGTCCGTAGACCCCGGCGACTAGATCGTCTGCATCGAGATTCTCGACCATCGAGGCCAGCCACCGCCCGTCGAGCGGCATGGCGTCCTGCACGATGAAGGCGACGTATTCGCCTCTAGAGAGGGAGACGCCGAGGTTGCGCGTCGCGCCGTGGCCGAACTCTCCGCGGGCGATTTCGTGCACCGCTACCCCATGCCGCCGGGCCAGCTCGGCCGTGCCGTCGGTCGAGCCGGAGTCGATCACGAGTACCTCGTAGCCGAATGGCGTCTCCTGATCGAGAAGCCGCTCAAGAAGATCTCCGAAGCTGGGACCCGCGTTCAGGGTGGGGATGACCACCGAGACCTTGGGGCTCGATCCGGAGGCTGCTTCCACGTTAGTTCTCTCTACGAATGCCGCTCCACAACGCCCAGATAAAGGATCCGTTGCTCGACCGGAAGGTCGACGCTGCCGGTATGAGGATGCATTCCTGGGGCTCAGGAATTAGGGTTTCGAAGATCTCGCCCCCTTGCGCGGGCAAACCATGGTTTCTCGCGGACATCCTATGTCGGGACCTTGGTCAAGGACCGTAGAGCATCCGCATCCATCGCCAGCTTGACGCCAACCGCTCCGGGAGACTCTCGCTATCGCCGTCGTAAGGGTAAGAGAACTCCTTGAGCAGGGGCGCTGTTATGCGCTCGACGATCTGCGCCTGCCCGGGGGTGAGGTCCTCCCTCCATCCACCCGGAGTGGCCTTGCGGTGGAACTTGCCCTCCCCCTTCTCCTCCTCGGGCACGTTCTCCCAGGAATGCTTCTCCACCGCCCCG
>DASTQK010000205.1:0-13228 GCA_035761765.1 Rubrobacteraceae bacterium | reverse complement strand
ATGCGACGCCCGAGATAGAGCCTTCCCTGGGAGGCGAGGATTTCGGACGCTTCCTGGAGGACTACCCTGGCGCCTACTTCAGGCTTGGTACGGCGCCCTCGAGCGCACAGGCGAACAGGCGGCTACACGATGCTCGCTTCGACATCGACGAGGCAGCGCTCGGGGTGGGGACACAACTCATGGCCCAGCTGGCCGTCGATGCCCTCTGCCAGCTGAAGGACCGGTAGAGAGGTCAGACCTGCCCGGAGTCGCCAGGGCGACGTAGAGGGGCCAAAGAGCGGGGTAGGTAACGTCATATCCTGCGCCTATCGATGATGAGAGCCTGCAAAGTGAGAATCTCGACTCGTAGAAAGCAAGTAGGCCCTCTAAACGGTGGTGCCACCGCAGGAGATCCGATAAAAGGCTCAGGAGGGGGGTAGGGGTTTCTCCGATCATCCTCTCGGCGGTTCTTGCCCTACAGTGGCCTTCGTATCAGCCTGATTTCGACCTTCAGCTAGACCGAGGGGTCACACCAGCGTAGAGCCGAGGTGGTTGTTGGTGTGTTCGTTCAACGAGATCCTAAAGCATAGGCTACCATGCCTGCATGACACACGGACGCAGACAGGAGCCCGACAGCCCGATGGCGGAGTCCCAACTCGTGGAGCTTCAGAACATGCGCGTGCTCCTCGAAGAGACGCGGGTGCTGGCCCGCAACCTTGCATACCATCGGCGGGCGAGGCTGGAGGCTGTCTTGAGCCGGGCGCTAGACGAGTTGGACCACCAGATAGAGGATCTAAGGAGAGCTAAGGGCTGATTGGCCATGACGTCCTCGATCCGCGACAAACAGGATCGAGCGGGCGAGATAACCCGACCCACCCGGAGAAGGACTCCCATTCAAGGCGACCGGGCGCGGAGGCCCGGCTTCCCCGCTGACGACGCCCATCAAACATATCGATGCCATACTTCGGTGCGGCTGCGAGGGGCCGCTAGATCACCTCCTGGCCTGAGGGTGGAAGATGCCTCCTCTCCCGCTTCCTTGAGGAACTCCTCGAGACCGCTCTACCCCAAGCCCCGATCCAGGCGTGATGCGGCGGCGATCAGGGCTAGGTGAGTGAGGACATGCGGGAAGTTGCCCAGAGCTTCTCCGGAGGAACCTATCTTTTCGGCGTACAATCCCAGGTGGTTGGCGTAGGAGAACATCTTCTCCAGGGCGAGCCGGGCCTCGTCGAGGCGGCCAGCACGCGTCAGGCACTCGACCATCCAGAACGAGCAGACGCTGAAGGTCTCCTCTCCGGTTGAAGAACCATAAGCGTCTGCTGCCTTGTAGCGGTCAACTAGCGCGTCGTGGCTCAGCTGGTTCTGGATACCATCGAGGGTGGCGAGCCAGCGGGGGTCCGTCGGACCGAGGAACTGCAGCACGGGCATGAGCAGCAGCGAGGCATCCAGGGCGTCCGAGCCGTAGTGCTGAACGAAGCTCTCCTGCTCCGCGTTCCAGCCCTTCTCCATAACCTCTTCGTAGATGGCGTCTCGCTGGTTGCTCCAGGTTTCTTCCTCGGCTGGGAGTCCCCGCTGATGGGCCAATCGTATCGCCCTGTCGAGCGCCACCCAGCTGAACACCTTCGACGATACGAAGTCTTCGCGGTCGCCTCGAACTCCCCACGTCCCCGCGTCCGGCCGCCGCCAGTTCTCGCTCAGCCACCTCAGGAGGGTGCGCAGGCTCTGCCACGTGTCGTAGTCCAGGGGCGCACCGTACTTGTTGTGCAGGTAGGCCGCGTCGAGTACGGCGCCGTAGAGGTCGAATTGCAGCAGCTCGCACGCGTCGTTTCCCAGCATTACGGGGCGCGAGCCGCGATAGCCAGAGAGGTGGGAGAGCTCTCTTTCTGGGAGATCTTTGCCGCCGTCTATGCCATAGAGCGGTTGGAGAAGGCCGCCAGAGCCTCGGCAGCGCTGCTGGAGCCAGCCCATGAACGTGTGCGCCTCGTCTTTGAAGCCGATTCTGAGAAGGACGAACATGGTGAAGGCTGCATCCCGCAACCAGGTGTAACGGTAGTCCCAGTTCTGTGATCCTCCTATGGTCTGCGGCAGCCCCATGGTCGGCGCGGTCACCAGCGCGCCGGTTGGCTCGAAGGTCAGCAACTTGAGAGCCAGCGTGGAGCGGTTCACCATGTTCCGCCACCGCCCACGGTAAGTGCTCTTCGCGATCCACCGCCGCCAGTAGTGCAGCGTCTGCTGCAGAAGATCCTGAAGCTCGGCCCTCTTCGGAGCTTCCCTCGGTCCCTCGCCTTCTTCGAGCTGCTGCAAGACGAAACTGGTGCTCTCGCCCGCCTTCAACTCGAATCGCCCGCGAACGCTCCGGCCCGGCCCTTCTTCGAGCGGCACCTCGCTGGCGAGGTTCAAGGCCATGCCCGCGCTCCTAAAGATCACGCCGCCCTTGACGAACTCGATCTCGTGCTCCCGGCGAGCGTAGTCGAAGGCCGGGGCGCAAGCTACCTCGATGGTCATCCTACCCCTTATGACCCGCACATCACGGATGAGGTCGTGACGCGTCTCAGGTTCATCCTCGATGGGCATGAAGTCCAGGACCTCGGCCACGCCTTCCGGGGAGAGGAAACGGGTCAAGAGCACGTTGGTGTCTGGCAGGTAGAGCTGGTAACTGTGGAAGTCCTGCACCGGGCGGAGCCTGAAGTGACCGCCCTTCTCGTCGTCGAGTATGGAGCAGAAGACGCTAGGGGAGTCGAAGTCCGGCAGGCACAGCCAGTCTATGGTCCCATCTGTGCCGACCAGAGCGGCAGTGTGCAGATCCCCTATGATCCCGTGGTCTTCTATCGGGAGGTACCCCATGCGTCTTCCCCGTCAATGCCGACAGTACTGCGTACATTGTGCCCTTGCAGATCGTGGACAGCAAAGAACTTCGACGTGAAGGACATTCGCTGCTGGAGGGGCGGGGCCAACGTCTCGGTGGACGCGTGGGGTATCCGAACCTGTTCACCCGCCTTTCTATCCGCGAACGCTTGTGCGGCTCGTGCTATTTCACGGGTGCTGGACCGAGGCTATCACGCGAACTCGGAAACCTGTTTCTCTACCTCTACGGACTCGCCGATGCAGAGGTAGACGCCGGGGCCGAGGCCGGAGACAACGTCGGCGGCCCCGGCGTCGTGGGAGCGGGCGAAACGGGGGTGGCTGTGGAGCTCGAGTAGCCGGCGGCGTTACGGCTACCATTACTGTAGCCAGGCACATTGTTGTTTTCGCCGAGGTTAGGACTGACAGAACTGGAAGCACTCGAACTCGCGCTCATGGTGTTTTCCTGCAGGAGCGGACATGCTCCGTCGCCTTCACCGATGCCGTTACCGTGGTCTGCCAGTTGATCCTGTTCTGACGGGGAGAGGGCCCAGATACTGGCACCGAAGACGGGATCTTCTCTGGCCTCTCGCTGAGCAGCTCGCAGCTCATCCTCATACTTCGTGTTGGGCGCGAGTATCCATAGCTGCGCGTAGCCGCTACGTAGCATCTCCTCGTTCAACGTAATATCGCCGGGCGCGTCGTCGTGTACGTAGGCAAGAAGCCGGCCGCGCTCGTCGGTGCGATCCTCCTCGAACTCCAGCCTGACCTTCGAGCCTTCCCAATTAGCTAGCTTGTCTGCGGCCTCCTGGGCAAGCGGCTGCGCTGCGCATCCCGGCATCTCCTTTTCGGGTGCGTCGATGCCGATGAGCCTTACGGTGTCTTTGCCGTCCACGCTCGGTGATATCTTGATGGTCTCACCATCGACCGCCCTCATGACCGTAACGGAGGCTCCGCTTTCTCTTGCGCTTGGCCGTGCCTTGGTGTCGGCATTGGCTTGAACAGGCTCCCGCTGTCTCTGGACTGGCTGTTCGGCAGCCTCGTGCTCTTGTTCCTGCGATTCTGGGTCGGTGTGGGGTTTCGAGGTCTGGTTCTCTCGCTCTGGCGAGTTGGCTTGTTCGGCCTGTTCGCTGAAGTAAAGGGCATTCGAGATGCCGGTAAACACCAAGAGAACGACAAGGGACATCGCCGCGACGAGACCCCATCTCATCAGCGGTCTGCGTCTTAAGAACCTTACGACGAGGGCGAAAATAGCGGCTATCAGCACGAGGCCCGCCAGCATCATCACGAACGGGCTTAGCAAGGCCAACAGACCGAACACGACGATTGCGGCCAGCATGAGCGCCAGATATAGCAGTATTTGCATCCAGAAAGGGTATGCAGCGATGCGTCCGAAAAGGTTGCCTGGCATCTACTTTCCGCCCGCAGCGGATGGCACAGAGCGTAGAAGAAGGGTGCAAGCTGGCACCTCTACTCTCGATCCAACCACGTGTTTGAGAACAGGAATGCTAGGCACCCCGACTTTGCAGGATGCTACCGAGCTCATGCGCTGGGGCCAAGCGTCGTTGGTTCTGGCGTAGCAATGCTCGGCATCAGAAAAGCCTCCGCGCGGTGTAAGGCGCGTCGACCTGGCGCGCGGTGCGTATGCGCTCGAGGTCTTCGCATGGTACTCGCGTATCAGCTTCCGGTGTCCTTTGCGGATGTCGTCCAGGGAAGCTCATCTCGCTATTCCAAGCACCAAGATCTCTCGAAGGCTTCACCGGACGATCTTGAAGTTGAAGAGGGGTTTCTGGAGTGCGCCGAATAGCCGCAACCAGACAGGGAGCATCATCTCGGTACCACGCGCGGTACTGATGTCCCCGAGGTCTATGATGTCGCTCCAGCCGAAGCTTCGGAGGAGGTCCTCGACGGTGGCCTTGGCTTCCGCGTCGTCGCCACCCACGAACACGGAATGGTCGCCTCCTGCGAGCTGGGCGGGATCGACCATGACGTATGCGTTCATGGTGTGCAAGGTCTTGACCACCTTTGCCTCGGGGAACCTCCGCTGGATCTGCTCGCCCAGCGAGTCGGTGTTCGACACCTGGAGCG
This sequence comes from Rubrobacteraceae bacterium, assembly GCA_035761765.1. Classification (GTDB taxonomy): domain Bacteria; phylum Actinomycetota; class Rubrobacteria; order Rubrobacterales; family Rubrobacteraceae; genus JALYGY01. The sequence continues at coordinate 8,323 of DASTQK010000205.1, read as the reverse complement.
TAGGCGGCATACCCTGGGAGAAGTCTAAGGGATTGGCGATATCGATGAGGACCTTGCCGTTCAGGTTTTCCTCACCTGCTTGCTCCAACGCCTCGAGCGAGACAGCACCCGCTGTGGCGTTGACCACCGTCTCGCCGTGGGCGGCCGCTTCGGCGAAGGTGCCCAAGCTCACCTCCGGGTGCTCCTCGTGCCAGGCGCTAAAGGGAGGGTTGCCATAGCGGTCGGGCTCTGTACGAGAGCTGGTCTCTTCCGGATTACGGGTGCCGACCATCACCTCGTGTCCCAAGCCGGCAAGCCGTGCGGCGATCTTCTTGCCGACCACACCGGTGCCTAGGATGCCTAACCTCAATTTCGTCCCCTTTCCGAACTCTCTCTTGCGTGTTTCGATGCGCGCCGCTTACACTCGCCCGAGGCGCATGTAAAGCGGAAAGTGCAGATCCTTCTTCTGTTCGGGGTCTCCCTTTATCGAGTCCGTCGGATGGGTGCCCGTCGCCTCGCGCGAAGCCACGGCACTCGACAAAAAGGCGAACAACTCATCGTGATAGGTGGGGCGCAGGTGGGCAGCCTCGGTGGCGAAAGGATTGGTGTGCATGTGCGTAGCTCCTCGCCGCGCTCTTCTTGCCATAGAGGCCAATATAGCAGAGCGCCTGGGGTTCCATGTCTGCTCTCACTCTAGCCAGAGAAGCGGATACAGGGAGGAGCACTTACCTATCTGGGCGTGCTAGGCTAGCACCCACGCCAACCTGGGGAGGATCATTGGAATACCGCAAGCTGGGACGCTCGGGACTGTTGGTCTCTTCTCTCACCCTCGGCACGATGACCTTCGGCGGGCGAGGCGCCTTCGGGAAGGTCGGCTCCACCGACGTCGCAGGGGCCAGGAGGCAGGTCGATATGTGCCTGGAGGCGGGCGTCAACCTCTTCGACACCGCCGACATCTACTCCGATGGAGAGTCCGAGGAGATACTCGGGGAGGCGATCAAGGGTCGCCGAGATGACCTGCTCCTCGCGACCAAGGTCCGTATGCCCGCAGGAGAAGGTCCCAACGACTCCGGCCTGTCCCGCCACCACATCGTCCGCCAGTGCGAGCAGAGCCTGAAGCGTCTCGGCACCGACCACATCGATCTCTACCAGGTCCACGAGTGGGACGGCCTCACACCGCTCGAGGAGACGCTCGAGGCGCTGGATACCCTCGTGAGCAGCGGCAAGGTGCGCTACGTGGGCTCCTCCAATTACTGCGGCTGGCAGCTCATGAAGGCCCTGGGCGTCTCCGAGAGGCTCGGGCTGCAGCGCTACGTGAGCCAGCAGATCCACTACACCCTGCAGGCCAGGGAGGCAGAGTACGAGCTGGTGCCTATCGCCATAGACCAGGAATGTTCCATCCTTGTGTGGAGCCCGCTGGCAGGCGGCCTGCTCTCGGGGAAATACCGGCGCGACGAGGACGCCCAGGAGGGTAGGCACCTGGAGGGCTGGGACGAGCCACCGGTGCGCGACCAGGACAGGCTCTACGACGTCGTGGACGCGCTGGTCGAGGTCGCGGAGGGCCGGGGCGTGTCAGCGGCGCAGGTGGCACTCTCGTGGCTACTCGGCAGACCGGGGGTGGCCTCGGTCATAGTAGGGGCGCGCACCGACGAACAGCTCGCCGACAACTTGAAGGCCGCCGAGCTCGTCCTCTCCGAAGAGGAGCGCCGACGCCTTGACGGAGCGAGCACGCCGCCCCTGATCTACCCCTTCTGGCACCAGGCCAAGACCGCCTCCGACCGTCTCGGTCCGGCCGACCTGCCACTGCTGGGTTCGCGTCTGAACGACTGGTCTTAGCCTCGTTAGCACCAGGGGTCTCGAGAACACCCCCCAGAAGTGACGTTGAGGCTTGACGAGGGCTTGTGGGTTAGGAAGGTCGGATGTCTCGGCGCTTTCTCTACCGGGGTCCCCGCCTGCGGAGAACGACGGCGTCCACCACGATCATTACCACCCACGACCAGATCGCGGCGCCGACGCTGAAGAAGGATACGCCTATCGAGAGCAGGAAGATAACGGGCATCGCCAGGCCTCGGATCAGGTAGAAGCGCACCTCCCTGGGGTCCTGAGGATCGCCGACCAGGCGGTCGTCTCTCGTCGAGTACCAGTGGATGGTTGTCAGGAGCAGTCTGCCTATGGCTAGGGTGCCGGCGTAGATGGCCACGGGTAGCTGGTGGTCGCTGTATTCGCCGAGCAGCGAGGTGGGGAACGGGACGAACGCCACGAACATCAGGAACACTAAGTTGAGGTAGATGAGGCCCCTGTCGTATTCCCTTATGGGACGGAAGATGCTGTGGTGGACGACCCAGAAGGTGCTTATCACCACGAAGCTCAGGACGTAACCTAGATACTTCGGCCATAAGGACAAAAGGGCGGCGGGCAGCTCCGAGGCGACCATTGCGTCGGGTATCTCGGGTACCCGAATGTCTAGCACGAGCAGGGTTATGGCGATGGCAAATACTCCGTCGCTCAGGTTGACTATGCGGTCCCTATCCTTGCCTGCTTCAGGGCTTCTTTCTGCCGCTTCTGTCACGATTACTCCTTCCACGGTGGTAGAAGCTCGCTATCGGGAGGGGATGTACTTCGAGTACGACAAGGTAACTATACTGCCCGACGGCGTGCGCCACCGCTGCGGCTGTCGCCAGAGCGGTAAGCTACGTCGAAAACGCGCTGGCAGTCCTCCCCAGCACTCGCAAGCCGCATCGGCGCCGGGAAATATGGAGCGAGGTTACTAGCGTGGCCACGGTGGTGGGCTCGGTCTCGAGCCTGGTCGGCGCTTCCACCGTCACTCGAGCACATCCGACGGCCTTGTAGAGACCGAGGCTGCCACAAGCGTCTACCGCAGGCTACGACTTCATCTGTCTCTCCGACCGGCGTTCCAACGGTGCGCGCCATGGCGCTGTTGCGGCACGTCGCGGCCTCAGGTCTTCTCGCCCACAGCGATCCCGAGGAGCCTGTGACGGTAGAACCTCAGAAAGCCGACAAAGGCCCCAAGGGCAGCCAAAGCGTTGAACCCGAGCCTCGATCTCCAGTGCCACGTCTCAAACTCCTGGGCTACCTGCTTTAGGTACTCGGCCGAATGCACCCCAGAACCCTCGACGAACATGATCTCGTTGCGCGGCCAGAAGTAGAGCATGGAGGCTACGCCCTCGCACACGATCATGGCCACGCTCAAGAGGATCCACCACCGCGCCGCCTTCACCGGCCAGCACGCCACGAGGGAGCAGGCGCCCAGCACCCACAAGAGAAACCCTATAGGCGGGAAGAAGTCATTTGGGGCTCTGAGGCTCATGAACTCCATAGCCAGCTCCAGCGATGCGGGTGGGTCGCTGAAGACGTTCGGGTAGATCATGAACGTCTCGAGGACTATGGCGCCAAAGAGGACCATCATCACCCACAGGTAGGCGGTGAGTACCAAGAATGCCAGTCTCTGTATCTTTCCCACGAGATGCTCCTTTGCACGAAATGCTTCTTACGGGTACAGCGCATCAGGTCCGCCGCAGGCGCTCGATCACCCAGGCAATCGCCCCGATTACCACGCCCACGAGTGTGCCGGTCATGAGGCTGCTGAGGAAGGCGGCGGTGCGAAAGACGAGCGCCTCCAGGCCGGGGGCGAGCACGCCCTCGAGGTTACCGCCGAGACTCGGCGGGCTGCCGTCGTAGGCGGCCACCCAGAGCAGCTGGTGGATGAGTGCCAGCATCGCGCCGTAGGCGACGCCGACTGCCGCGAGGGCGAAAAAGGGGTTGGGGACTCGTCGCCGCAGCACGACTACAAGCCAGAGCGCCAGCGGCACAAAGACCCCCAACCAGGCCACGAAGCTGCCTTCCGAGACGACGTCCAGGTCGTGGAGCGGAACGCGGAGCGCCGCGATCGCCGCGAGCAGGATGATGGCGGATACGGACAGTCCGAGCCTGTGGCGCAGAGCAGTCACCTCCACTGAGTGTTTGGCACGGATCATCGTTCTTTGCCTCCTTGACTGGCTTTCGACGGCGATTGGTTTTTAGGGCCGAGCCGGTTGCAGCGTCATCGGCCAAAAGGTAGATTCGGGTGGTTCATCGGTGGTTTATTCGCGTTCTGGAAGCGGAGAACGGCGCTACCTGGAATGGACGCCAAGGCCTCTGGTGGATCTTCGCCACCCGGCGCGGCTAGCGGAACGTCGGCTAGCGCAGCAGGTTCATCTCCCGGGCCCGGCTTACGGCCTCGGCGCGGTTGGCGGCTCCGAGCTTGCGGTAGATGTTGTTTACGTGAGACTTGACCGTGCCCAGAGCGACGAAGAGGTCGTGTGCGATCTCGGAGTTGGTGCGTCCGGAAGCCAGGAGTCTAAGGACTTCCAGCTCCCGCTCGCTCAACGGGTCGTCGAGTTGCCTGGCACCCACGGCGTCTGCCTCCGGTCGAGCTCGAGTGGTTTCGAGGGCTGCATCCGTCGCAGGGAAGCGATCGTGTCCCGGGAGGTGGTAGGCCACGATCCCATCCTCCATTCGGAGCTTCAGGTGTCCTTTGCCGGCCAGCTCGTCCAGCATCTTCGAGGCCTCGTCCACCGTGAGCGAGGTGCGCATCGCGGCGGTAGTGGGCGTCAGTTCGCCCCGCTCGGCCAGCGCCTCCAGAAGCTCTCGCTCTCTGTCTCTTCTGGCTTCCAGTCTCCTGGATACGGCCCCCGACCTGTCGAGCACGCCGAGCGCGAGCGGCACCGCCGCCCCGAGTAGGGGCACTATCCACCAGAAGCTCGTCAAGGGGACGAGGAACACGCAGGCCAGGACGAGGACGAAGACGTACAGGGCGGACTGCCAGTTGATCCAGGAGGCCAGGCCTGGATCCGGACTTGGCCTCGCTTCGGGCCGGCTCTTCTCCGACATCTCTGGACCTTCGCCGTCCTTGCGCTCCACCCGTACCACCTCGCCGTTACTGATAGGATCGCCCGGAGCCGGACCGGGGCCTTCGCCGACGCGCGCTTGTATCCGATTGTTTCACGAACCAATATATTCGTCCACCGGCCAAGACGGGTATACCCCGCCACCGCGCGTGATTGGCCACTCTTCCCTAACACCTCTCGCGGCGTGATGTGAGCTTGCGATGACTCTGGTTTTCACGCCCTCTCCAACTACGAGTCGCCGCGGATCGGTTCGACCGTGCACGAATGAACGGATAGGCCGGCAGCTTTGCAGTCGCGTTGCTTGCTGTAACCGGTGGGAGAGTGGTATGAAGGATGGAGACGTTGCCTCCATTCGGAGGCGGACGAGGCTTCGGGTCCCCTCTGCAACCGTCATCATCGCCGTGGTAGCGACGTTCTCAGGTACCCGGCGGGATCCGCACGCGGATACTGGTACCTTCCCCGCGGGTGCTTCGGATCCGAAGCGCTCCGCCCACCCGCGCGGCACGCTCGCGCATAGACTTCAGCCCGAGATGTCCTGGAAAGGAAGCCTCTGGATCGAAGCCTACACCATCGTCGGAGACTTCCAGGGTGATGCCTTGCGCGTCGCGCTCGAGTCTCAGTTCCGCTCTGCTCGCTCGGGCGTGCTTGACGGTGTTGTGCAGGGCCTCCTGGGCGATACGGTAGAGGGCCTCTTTCGCCTCCAGAGGCAGTTCGGGCTCACGGTCCAGGGTTGCGCGGACCGGGATTTCGTGGCGCGCCTGCAGCGCAGCCGCCTGTTTTTCCAGCGCGGCGATGAGGCCCTCGGTCTTGAGCGACTCCGGCCTGAGCTCGAAGATCAGGGCGCGCATCTCCGTCAGGCCGGCGTCAGCCAGAGAGAGCACATAGTCCAGCCACTCGGCTACACGCTCCCGGGGGCCCTCGCGGTCGAGCCAGGCGCGGGCGGTGCGGGCGCCCAGAGCTATTCCGTAGAGCGCCTGGGAAACGGAGTCGTGCAACTCGCGGGCGAGGTGCTGTCTTTCTTCCAGAGCCGCCTTTTCCTGCGCCGCGGCGAACAACCGGGCGTTCTCCACCGCGATCGCAATCTGGTCGGCGACGGCGCCCAGGAAGACCCTCTCGTCCTCGGTGGGCTCCCTGCCGGGCAGGTAGTAGAGGTTGATCGCGCCGAGCGACTCTCCCCGCGCGACGAGCGGCACGATGTATACCGTGTCCCACCGGACCTCGCGGACGAGCGGATGAATAGGAGCGTAGAGCGGGTTGTCGAGAAGCACTCGCCGGACATCGTGCGCGAGGTATGGCTGCTGCGAACGGAACACGCGCACCATGCGCCCATGGACCCCCGCCCGCCAGGAAGCCTGCATGGCCGCCGTGTAGCCCTCGGGGAGGCCATGCGAGCCGGCTGTGTGGATCATGCTCGTCTGTTCGTCTATGAGCACCACCGAGCAGGCGACCGCCTCGGTGCTCTGCACGGCACCGGCCGCGAGGGCGTCCAGGGTAGACTGTACCGGCCGGTTTACGGTCAGGCTCGCGGCGATGCTGGCCAGGGCTCTGGCGCGCTGCTGGAGCATGCGGTGGGCCCTCTTGCGCTCTGTGACGTCGCGGATAACGTCGCAGATAACCTGTCTTCCGCCGTAGGATATCGCGCTGGCCGCGGCCTCGATATCTACAAGCGAACCGTCCTTGCGACGATACTGCCGCTCGCCCAGGTAGCGGCTTCCCTCCTCCAGGATGAGCCGGGTGTTGGAGTCGATGCCCTCCCGGTCGTGGGCGATGAGATCGTAGATCTTCATGCTCCGGAGTTCCTCGGCGTTGTAGCCCAGCAGCTTTCGGAAGGCGGCGTTGGACTCCAGAATGTCGCCCGTGGCCGCGTCGCACAAAAAGATGCCTTCCGTGGCGTGTTCGACCACGGCCCTGTAGCGCTCTTCGCTCTCCCGCAGCGTCAGCCCGGCCCGGTCGCGCTGTATGGCCGCGCCTAGAGTATCCGCGGCAGCCTTCAGTGCCTCGATCTCGGCTGCCGACCACTCGCGCTCGCGTTCGCACTCGTCGAACCCGATGAACCCCCACCACTCCCCTTCGACGAAGACGGGCACAGCCATGATCGACTCGATGTCCTGCGCCCTCAGCACCTGCCGCTCGGCTTTCGGAAACGTCCGCGTGTGTCCGTACACCAGGCTCCCCCGGCCCAGCGTTTCCAACCAGCGGTCGAAGCCCGCGGCTCGGTACGGAAAAGCCTTCAGCGAAGGGTCGCCGATCTGGGCCGAGATACCCTGCGCGACCCACTCGTAACGCTGGCTGGTCAACTCCTCTCCGCCTTTGCCGGTGTAATTCTCGAAGACGTAGACCCGGCTCGCCTCCGCGGCGCGGCCAAGTCTCTCCAGCACCTCCTCTATGCTCTCCTCCCAGGAGGCCGCCCTCTTGAGGAAGCACTCCGCAGCGAACGCTACGGCCCGGAGGATGGCATCCCGCCGCCTCAGCGCCGCCTCGGCCCGCTTGCGCTCGGTAATGTCGCGGGCGTTGAAGACGATGCCGCCCACGCTCGGGTCGCCCGTGAGGTTGGTACCGATGGCCTCCAGGGTGTGCCAGGAGCCGTCGGCGTGGCGCAAGCGGAACTCGAACGGCTGTCCCGTCCCCGGGGTCCACGCGCGATCGGCGAACTCCTGCCTCACCCTCTGGGCGTCGTCGGGGTGGACCAGATCGAAAGCGTTTCCGCCGATCATCTTCTCGGGCTTGTAGCCGAGCACGCGCTCTATGGAGGGGCTGGCATAAAGCCGGGTGCCGTCAGGGGCGAAGACGGTGATCATATCCGACGAGTTCATGACCAGAGACCGGAAGCGTTGCTCGCTCTCCTTGAGGCTCTTCTCCGCCTGCTCCCGCTCTCTCCTGGCCTCCGCTTCTTCGAGCCCCCTACCTACGGTGGCGCACAGGCGCGCGAGGTCGTCCTTCATGACGTAGTCGTGCGCCCCTGCCTTCACCGCCTCTACCGCCGCGTCCTCCCCGACCCTGCCCGAGACGATGATGAACGGCGCTTCCGAGCCCGCCCCGCGCAGCATCTCCAGCGCCTCCGGCGCCTCGAAACGCGGCATCCGCCAGTCGGAGAGGACCACGTCCCAGGCCTCTTGCTGCGCGAGAGCCCGGCGCATCGCCTCCGGGGTGTCCACCCGCTCATGGAAGGGCTCGTATCCTCCGCGCCGCAGTTCGCGCAACACGAGTCGGGCGTCGTCCTCGGAGTCCTCCACGATCAATACCCGCAGCGGAACGGGAGCCGAAGCGTCGGCGATGCGCTTTGCGGTCTTCACCGCGATTCCTCTCCTAGCTCTTCGGTGGGTACGAGCCCGATGCGCACGGCGTACAGGGCCGCCTGGGTACGGCTGCTGACGCCCAGCTTGCGATAGAGGTTGTTGACGTGGGTCTTGACGGTGCTCATGGCGACGAACAGCTCG
>DASTQK010000204.1:0-8495 GCA_035761765.1 Rubrobacteraceae bacterium | reverse complement strand
GAGAGGCCCTTGGTGAAGAGCCTCTGGTCGTCGACTATCGCTACGCGGATGTTCTCTAGTTCTTCGACTTCTTCTTCTACTTCGTCAATCATGAGATTCGCACCACCTTCTCCTGGGGCCAGCATAACGCCTGCTACCTCCGCCGGCCAGACGTGTGGGGACGACCCTCATAGAGTATCCACCGTCCGGACGGGCTCTTCATCGGAGATTCCGATCAGCCGCTGCGGGTAATTCCGGTTAGGTAATTTGCCCCAGCGACCATTCCCGTTATAACCTTCCGGACCGAGGGCGGGCTCGACGCGGCGGTCGAGGACCTCGGTAGCAAAGGGGTAGAGTTAGAAACGCACGAGAGGCCGCCACGCGAGGTCGTGGATGCTGCTATGATGGCGAGACACGACACGCGGAGGATATGGCAGTCATACCAGGACATACAGCGATTCACTCGACCCTGTTCAGGACTGCAGGCATCGTTGCTCGCCTGGCCGGGCCCGACCCGAGAGTTGAAGAACGTTGAGACGGCTCGGCTTGCTGTGCGTTGCCTTCGCGTTCGCCGCTCTCGCCGTGGGCATGATCTCCCGGACACCCGCGGCGCAGACAACGGGTCCGGAAGCCTGCCGGTCCGGCGGCCCTGTCGCGGCCGCCGCGTTGCCCGAGAGCCTGGATCTCGAGAACTGCCCGATTAACGGGAGGGTGATCATGGACAACGGAATCGGGACGGTTGTTCCCGGCCCCGGCGAGAGCGTGCACGTGGATGCTCTGACCAGGGACGGCTCGCAGGAGCTCGAAGTCACGCGTTACAGGGACGGGACCGTCGATCTGGAGCAGGTCGGGGACGAGTCGCAAAGCGGGCCGCTGATCGGAGCCCAGAGCAGCCCGGGCGAGTGCTCGGATGCTAAATTCGAGCTCCGAGATTACAAGGTCTTCGTCGTCCTCCGTGGTTACTTCAACCCCAGGACGACCCCGAAAGAGCTCTCCCGCAAGGCCGCCGTGGGCGCTGTCCGCAGGGGCACCGCGGACATCACCAGCACGCGCAACAACTGCGGTTTCAGGGATCGCGTCCCCTCCTACGCTGGTATGTCCTACGAAGGCTCTACCAAGAGGCGCGCCCAGATCGGCACCAACGGTGATTGCGGTGGTCAGGACCGGTATAGCGTGGTCTCATTCGGCACGTTGCCAAAGGGCGCTCTCGCCGTGTCGTGCACAGAGAGCCACAAGATGAAAGACGGTTGGCACACCAAGTGGTCCGATATAATGCTCAACAAGGCGCGCCACAACTGGACCACCCGCCCGCAGGCCCGCTCCTGTAGTAACAGGTACGACGTGGAGAGCTCCGTGGCGCACGAGCGCGGCCACACCTTCGGCCTTGGCCATGCCGCCCCGGAGTCCTCGCACAGATACCTGACCATGAGCGAAACCTCCAACGGACCGTGCCAGAGCTCGGAGAGGAGCCTGGGGCGCGGCGACGTGCTGGGTCTGGCCAGGAAGTACTGACGGTTCACCTCGCTCCCGAAACATAGCCGGGCGCCGGACCTACGCGCTGCCGATAAGGATGCCGGAGCCGAAGACCAGCGCCCCGCCCAGGATCACCTGCACCGCCGACATGAAGAAGCTCATCTCGAAATACCGGTAGCGGATGAAGGAGATGGCAAGCAACTCGACGCCGACTACCCCGAAGGCGACGTAGAGCGCCATGCTCACGTGCGGTATGAGGAACGGTAAGGTGTGCAGTATCCCCCCGACGAACGTCGCAATCCCAGTGATGGTCCCCCTCAGGAAAGGATGCCCACGCCCGGTCAGCGTCCCATCGTCCGAGAGCCCCTCCGAGAATCCCATGCTGATCGCCGCTCCCACCGCAGCCGCTAACCCCACAAGAAAGGTGATCCGCGGGTCTCTCGTCGCAAACGCCGTCGCAAAGAGCGGCGCTAACGTCGAAACAGACCCGTCCATGAGACCGACCAGACCAGGCTGCACGACCCTGAGCACGAAGTTCTTGCTGTGCCCCGAAGCGGTCATCTCCCGACCCCCAAGACCTAGCCGCTCCATTAACGCCGTCAATGCTGCGCCCTCCCCGTAAAAGCCGTCTTGCTCACCTCCGAAGTATAGCTACTCAAGCCCAGAAATCAAGAATAATTATTGTTCCTGGTTAATGGGAATCGTTAGCGATTAGGCGGGTTTTCGGAGGGGGGAAGCGACGAGAGCGTGTGTGTCTCGGGAACGATTCCCGGCTACGGGTGCTGGTTGGTGTAAGGATCCGGGACGAAGGAGAAGAGGCAGATCGCGGCGGACAACCCCACGCTACTGTAGCGCGGGCGGCGTTGCAGAGGGCCGGATCTTCTTATGCCGGCTGGTAGAGGTCGAGGTCGGCCTTCACTACCATCTCTTCGGTATCGCGGTGAAGCCTGAAGCCGAGCTTTTTGGCGATTCGCTGCATCGGGTAGTTTTCGAAGAGGATGTCGGCGGTTATACGCCGCAAGCCCTCGGCGCGGCCCACCGCAAGGACCTTGCTCATGAGCAAGCTCCCGACGCCCAGGCGCTGGTGGTGGTCGCTGACCAGGATCGAGAACTCCGCTTCATCGGGGACGTTGCCGTTCCGGCTAAGGCGGGCCACGCCCATGATCTCGCGTTCTCCGGTCTGGGGGTCTGTGCGCTCGGCGACGAAGGCTATCTCGCGGTCGTAGTCTATAAAGCACAGGCGTGTCAGGCGCTCGTGGGCCGTGCGCTGGCTCAGGCCGAGCATGTGGAAGTAGCGCATGTAGACGCTCTGCGGCGAGAGCGACTCGTGGAACTTCACCATAAGGGGTTCGTCTTCGGGTCGGATCGGGCGGATCGTAGCCGGCTCGCCGTCGCGTGTCTCCTCCACCCACACGTACTGTGTGGGGTAGGGCCGGATCGCCGTGTGGGGCAGATCCTTCTCCTCGGTGTCTGGCGGGTGCAACACGACGCGCGCATCCAGAGCGAGGAGGCGCTCGGGGGAGGCGAGCAGCGGGTTTATGTCCATCTCCCGGATCCAGGGCTGCTCCACGACGAGCTGCGAGAAGCGCACGAAGAGCCTCTCGAGCGCCGCCGTGTCTACCGGCGCCCTGCCGCGCACGCCTCCCAACGCCCCGAAGATGCGGGTCCGTTCCATGGTGCGCCGGGCTAGTGTGGTGGTGAGCGGGGGCAGGGCGAGCGCCCGGTCCCTGTAGACCTCGACGAGCTGGCCGCCCGAACCGAAGAGCAGCACGGGCCCGAACTGCGGGTCGAGGCTGCTCCCGATGATGAGCTCGTACCCCTCGAGGCTGATCATCGGCTGCACCGTGGCACCCACGAAGTCCTCTGGCGAGAAGCTCTCGCTTATGGAACGCTCCATCTCCTCGAAGGCCCGTCTGACCTCTTGTGCGTCCATCAGGTCAAGGCGCACGCCGCCGACGTCGGTCTTGTGGGTGATGGTCTGAGAGTTCAGCTTGAGGACGACGGGGTAGCCGAAGGACTCGGCGAGCTCGACGGCCTCGTCGGCGCTATTCGCCACCTTCGTCTCGACGGTCGGGATCCCGTAAGCGGCGAGGAGGGCCTTCGACTCGAACTCGGTCAGGATCGTGCGTCCCCCTTCGCGGGCGTCGGCGACTATCCTCTCGGCCCGCTCGCGGTCCACGTCCGCGTCGTGGGCGAACTGTGGAGTCTCGTAGATGCCGCGCAGGTTATAGGTGTAGCGCCACATATTCGTGAAGGCGCGGGCGGCGTCGTCCGGGTAGTCGAAGGTCGAGATACCGGCGCCGTTCAGGATGGAGGTGCCCGCCGCGACCTCCGCGCCACCCATCCAGCTCGCCAGTACGGGCTTGCGCGTGCTGGTGGCGTAGGGGACGAGGGCCTGGGCGGTCTCCGTCGGCTCCGTCATGTCCTGGGGTGTGAGAACGACGAGCAGACCGTCGCTCTCGGGGTCCTTCGCCGCCATCTCCAGGCTCTTCGCGTAGCGTTCGGGGTCGGCGTCGCCCAGGACGTCAATCGGGTTGCCGTGGCTCCAGGGGGCGGGTAGGAGGTCGTCCAGCTCGTGCATCGTCTCCGGTGAGATCTCCGCGAGTGTGCCACCGCCGGCTATGAGGGCGTCGGTCGCCAGCACCCCCGGGCCGCCTGCGTTCGTCAGAATCGTCAGGCGCGGGCCCTTCGGTCGCGGCTGTTTGCCCAGGGTTTCGGCCATGTCGAAGAGGTCGGATATCTCCTCCACCCGCAGCACCCCGCTGCGTCTGAAGGCGGCGTCGAGCACCTCATCGGAGCCGGTCAGGGAGCCGGTATGGGAGGCGGCTGCCTGCGAGGCGGCGGCGGTGCGGCCAGCCTTGATTATGATGATCGGCTTGGTAAGGGCGACTTCCCTTGCGGCCGATAGAAAAGAGCGCGCGTCGCCAACCGACTCCATGTAGATCACGATACTCTCGGTCTTCCGGTCGTCGCCGAGGTAGTAGATGAGGTCCCCCCAACCCACGTCCATCATGGAGCCTACGCTGACGAAGGCCGAGAAGCCGACGTTCTCCATGAAGCTCCTGTCCAGGATTGCGGTCATGAGCGCCCCGCTCTGGCTCAGGAACCCGACGTTCCCGGGGCGGGCCATGCCGGAGGCGAAGGTGGCGTTGAGGCCCGTCAGCGGGTTCATCACCCCGAGGCAATTGGGGCCGATGATGCGAATGCGTCCCTGCCGCGCCTCCTCGAGGACCTGCCCCTCCAGTTGCGCGCCCTCGGGGCCTGTCTCCTTGAAGCCGGCGGAGATGATGATCGCGCCCCCCACCCCCGACTCCACGCACTCGCGGACGATCTCCGGCACCGCCGGCGCCGGAGCAGCGATGACCGCGAGGTCCACGCGCTCCGGTACCTCGGAGACGCTCGGGTATGCCTTTATGCCGAGGACGTTCTGGCGCCGCTCGTTCACCGGGTAGACCGTCCCCCCGAAGGGGTTGGAGATGAGGTTCCACATGATCGTGCGGCCCACGCTCCCTGGCCGGTCACTAGCCCCGACAACGGCTACCGTCCCGGGTCTGAAGATAGCGTCGAGCGGCAGCCGCTCGTAGCCGAGGACGTCGTGGGCCGGGTCGCCGGTCTTGCGCTTTTTCATGGCCGCTCCTTCGTCGCTAGCTGTCTTCCGTCAGCTTCTCTCTGCCGTAGCTACTATGTTGCCGGAGAGGAGGGCGAGCCCCTGGCCGAGGGCGGCGACGAGACCGGCCGTCCCGAGGACGACTGTGGCGAGCAGGATGAGCACGTAGGTCTCGAGCCCGAGCTGCGAGAGAGAGTTCGCGGCCCCGGTTCTCTCGAAGAGCTCGTCCAGGCCGAGCTCCTCGAGCACATCCCACCGATCCACCCCGGCCACCGGCGTCATTCCCCCGGCTCTCTGTGGGAGCCGTCCTGCTCGGCGAGCGCTACGAGCATCGCAGCCCGGCCCCGGCTGACCCAGCCCTTGGCCGTTCCATCCGGAACCTGAAGTACCTCGGCTATCTCGGCGTAGGAGAGGCCTTCCATGTGCCTCAATACCAGCGCGGCGCGGTGCTCGGCGCGCACGTGCACGAGGGCTGCCTTTATCTGCTCGCGGCGCTCGACGTTCAACGCCGCCGCCTCGGGGTCCGCGTCGCCCCCGGCTGGTTCCGGCAGGTAAGGCATCTCGTCGCGCAGCTCGCGCTCATCCCGGCGCGCCTCCCTCTGGCGGAGGCTCAGGCAGGTGTTCACCGTGATCCTGTACAGCCAGGTGGTGAAGGCGCTGTCTCCCCTGAAGTTCCTTATGTTCCTCCAGACCCTGACCCAGACCTCCTGGCTCGCGTCCTGGGCGTCGACTTTTCCAAGTATGCGAAGAGCCACTCTATATACGAGGCTCGAGTGATCCCTGACGAGTTTCGCGAAGGCCTCGACGTCGCCCCTGGAGGCTGCGCGGACGAGATCCCGGTCCTTGTGTCTCAGAGAATGACTCCCTTCGCGTGACGGCCGGAGGTGAGTTCCCGACGCGCTCCTGATACTGGGGGTAAGATAGCAGAGCCCAGGTGCCCGAGATAGCCGTCGATACCCGAGTTTATCCAGGCTGTCCCAGCGCACAGCGTAACCGGAAGTTGGGCCCATGAGTCCCATAACAAGTGGTAGCATGCTCGTGGGGAGATCCACCGGCGCTCGGGAAGGTGAGAGATTGTACGGCATCGAGGTGCGGGAATACGGATCGGTTACACTGGTCGAGCTGTGGGGCGAGTTTGACCTGTTCGCCCTGCACGACCTGCGGGAGACCCTGAACCGCACTCTCGACTCGATCAAGCCGGCCCTCGTGGACCTCTCGGGGATCACCTTCCTCGACCTCGACTCGGCCCGCGAGCTCGCCGTCCGTTCCGAGCTTTACGCCCGCCACCTCGTCCTGCGCAACCCCTCACTGCAGGTGAGCGCCAGCATCGAAGCCTTCGAGCTGGGGGAGTGGATAAACCTCCATCCCAACTCAGATCGCGCAGAACCGCCGCTCATCTCCGAAGCGCCTTCCTGAAGGTGCCTTCGAGCGGTGAACCGAGGGTCGTGCTCTCTCGTTTTTGGAGCCGTAGAAGCTATGTAGCGTTTCGACGCCTGCGCGTTTAGCAAGCATCTGTTGCAGTCGGGTCTCGGCGTCGGGACGAGATCTACCGGTTCCATTTGGGGGGTGTACGCAGCGATTCTGAGGCGCTCTGGTCCAGAGCCGTGCAGGTTGCTGGATATGGGATGCGCCTTCTACGCACTCGGGCTTCTCGCCCCGCCCGATGTAGCCCTCAAGTTGGGCAGTTGACCACGAGGTGAAAGCCGCGGCTCGCACTACCGCCCGAACTGTTCCGCGTGTCCAAGAAAACCCCATTGCGAGCCCCATTACGTCCGGCCGTCGAGATCTGCCCCGGTGCTGACTCGCCTTGGGCGCCAGGCAAGCCTATCGTAGCGACGTATACGCACGATCTAACATTGCGATCGAATATTACCTCGTAGTGACCACCGCTCAGCCTGTTCGCATCGCGTGCGCCTTTGTCACGCACCAGCCTGCCATCACTGGAGACCACTGCCCACAACACTCTCGCGTTGGTTGCGCTCGCTCGGAAGTCGCCTGAGCCGTCATCGGCAAACTTCGCCTCGGACGGTTGGCTGTTGGCGCTATTGTGCGTGGTCGTCTGGGCGAACCCGTACGCCATCAGGAGAAAGCCTGCAAAGATAACCGCGGCCACGGCACTCAAGAGGACAGACCATTTGCTCGACATCTTCATCATCACCGTACTCCTCCACTAAGGGCGTGCGAGCTATTGACCCGCCTTGAGCCTGCCTTCTAGCTTACAGCCCCACTATAGCCGCGAGGCGGACGGTTGCCTTGATTCACTTTGGCCAATTGAGTGATCAGATTGTGCTATTTGACCAGGAGGTTGGGTGAATGGGCTACCCTCGAGGCCTCATCTCACACGCGGGGGCGTAGGTGCGGCTCCTGCGTTGAGCCAGAGTACGTGCGCGGCGATAAGCACAGCGACCGCCAACAGCGCCATCACGAACAGCGGAACCACCGGGCGCTCGAAGCTCGCCAGGTTGTTAGAGGCGTCTAGAGCCCCTATCACCCCGAAGATCCCCAGGAAGTTGTGGAACGCGATGGTCCCATACACATCCCTGGAGGCAAAGAAGAACGCGCTCGTCAGAAGCCCTATCACGCTCAAGAACACTACCGTGCCAACATTGTTGAAGGGGGGGCTGTGGGCGAAATGGTAGACCCCGAACAGGACGCTGGCGATGGTCGCCGCGAGGATCACCGACATCCATCTCCCGCGCCCGTCCCGCAGCACGGACTCGGCTACGCTCCCCACCACTGCCCAGCACACCATGACCTCGGCGATGGAGCCCACCAAGACCTGGGCGTAGGCGTTGGTGATGACCATCGAGTTCAACGTAGGAGCACCCTGCAAGACGTAGAGCACGAAGCCGAGTACCGCCCCGATCACGACGGCTGCGACCGCGTGCCCTGTACCTCTGAATCCGGCGCGCTGAGCCGATATCGTGCCCGCTCCGGACAGGAAGCGGATCAGCAGGGCGGACCCTACGATCCCTATCAGGACGTTGGCCACAAGCGCGTAAAGCAGCCGTGCGCCTATGTCTTCCGGGCGTTGTAAAGTGAGGACGCGCCCCTCCAGCAGGTAGGTCGCGAGAACCCACACCAGGTACAAGGCGAGGGCTGGGGCGAGTGCTCTCCATTTACTCGCTGCGGTCGTGGCGCTCATGCGACGTCAGTGTAGCGGCGTAGCGCACGAGGCCGCTACCTCGTCGGAGAACTCCCGAGAAGAACACCCATTATGGAACGTTAGCCGGGTGAGATCCGCCGCCCTCTCTAGCCTGTGCGCCGCCCCTTCCAGGCGCGGTTACGACAATCGTCGCGTCCTTCTTGTAGCGCTATACCCACCCATACATGTAGAATGCTACCGTCGTAACCCGACGGAGGACGGTAAGCCGTGTACAAGAGACTTTCCCTGGTTTTTTCCTTAGCGGTGCTGCTCGTTGTAGCGCTGTCCTTC
>DASTQK010000203.1:0-5687 GCA_035761765.1 Rubrobacteraceae bacterium | reverse complement strand
GGCGGAACGGGCGGCGAGCTCGAACGAAGAAGGCTCGGAGAACGGATCGGGGCTCGGTACCCCAGCGCTCGGGAGCGCGGACGCGCCGGTGGTCATGCTCGAGTATGGGGACTTCCAGTGAACGTACTGCGGCAAGTTCGCCCGTGAGGTCGAACCAAGACTGGTGGAAGAGTACGTCGAGGATGGGACGCTGAGGGTAGAGTGGCGGGACTTCCCGTACCTCGGGCAGGAGTCGTTGGACGCGGCGGTGGCCGCCAGGGCGGCGCAGGAGCAGGGCAAGTTCTGGGAGTACCACGAGCTGCTCTACCGGAACCAGTCGGGCGGCTTCTCCACGCAGAAGCTCCTCGGTCTGGCGGACGAGGCTGGCCTCGACGTGGAGAGGTTCGAAGAGGATCTCTCTTCCCCGGACAGGTACACACGGGTCGTCGCCGAGGACTTCCGGGAGGGGCAGGAGCGCGGCATCTCCGGCACCCCTACGTTCGTCATAAACGGCCAGGTCATCGCTGGCCTGCAGCCCGTCGAGGTCTACGAGGACGCCATAGAGCGGGCCAGGAGAGAGGCCGAGGGGGGAAGTTGATCGAGGTCTCCCTGCTCGCCTCGTTCTTCGGCGGGGTGCTCTCGCTGCTGAGCCCGTGCAGCGCCCTCCTCCTGCCGGCCTTCTTCGCCTACGCCTTCGAGGGCGGTGGAGAGCTGGTGAGAAAGACCGGCCTCTTCTACCTCGGCCTCGCCGCGACGCTCGTGCCGCTCGGCATGGGCATCTCGCTGGTGAGCGCGCTCTTCTACGGGCAGAGGGGGACCCTGATCCTCGTCTCCGGAGGACTACTCGTAGGGTTCGGCATCCTCCAGCTCCTCGGACGCGGCCTGAGCGTCGGCCCTGTGACCCGGCTGCGCTCCAGCGTGAGGGGCGACTCCGCTGGAGCCGTCTTCGCTCTGGGCGCCGTCTACGGCTTCGCCGGGTTTTGCTCCGGTCCCATTCTGGGCGCGGTGCTGACCGTGGCGGCGGCCTCGGGAGGGGCCGGGCGCGGGGCGCTCCTCCTGGCGGTCTACGCCGCAGGGATGGCAGCCCCGCTCTTCGTCCTCGCCCTCTTGTGGGACCGCCTGGACCTGAGAGACCGTCCCTGGCTGCGGGGACGGGAGATATCGCTCGGCGCCTTGCGCGTGCACACGACGAACCTCGTCTCGGGCACCATGTTCATCTTGGTCGGGGCGCTGTTCATAGCCTACGAGGGCACCAGCGCCCTCTCGGGCTTCTACGAGTCGAACGGCGCGACCGACCTCGCCTTCGCCGCACAAGCGTGGGCCCAAGATGTCGCCGAGAGGATCCCCGAGAGGGCGCTGCTCGCCGCGCTAGTCGCGATCCTGGCGGCGCTCCTGGCCCGCTCGCGGCTCCGGCGCGGCGACGAGAGCAAGGACCATTTTGCGAAGCGCGGCGGCGCGTGAGCCCGTCCGACCTCATGCAGATCCTTCTGCCCGGCCGCTTCGAGGATGCCGCGGCGGCCTATGGCTACGTGAGGACCGTCTTCGAGCAGGTGGCCGCGGGCGAGCGAGGTCCCACGGTCTCGATCACGCCGTCCACCCGCCACGTCGGGGTGACGAGGCGCGACACGTTTCGGTCCGGCTTTGCGGAGGCCGTTCGCGCCTCACGCGAGGAGGGCTACCCCGTGCTCGTGCGGGGCGCGGGCGGCGGCGCGATCGCCGCTCATTACGGCACCTTCGGTTTCTCCATTATCCGAGGGTCCGACGCCTCGGAGTCGCGGCGCACCATCCATGACCGCTACGACGAGGCCGCCGCCCTGGCGCTGGGCGCCTTCGCACGCCTGGGCGTGAGGGTCGAGGTGGGTGAGGTGCGGGACGAGTTCTGCCCCGGCGATCACAGCATCAGGGTGGGAGACTGGGAGAACGGGATGAAGCTGGTCGGAATCGCGCAGCGCGTCACGCGGCGGGCGACGAGCGTCGGCGGCATAGTACTCGTGGCGGGGGCGGATGAGCTGGCGCGAGTCCTCGAGCTCGTCTACGGCGCGATGCGCCTCCCCTTCAGGCCCGGGAGCGTCGGTAGCCTCGAGCGCGCCGGCATGGGCGCCGGGGTCGATGAGGTCATCGAGGCCTTCGCCACGGAGGCGGCGCTCCGCTACGGCGCCGCCCGCGGCTCGCTCGACGGGCGCCTGGCGCGCGAGGCTGGCGGCGCGCACCTCGCGGACGCGTAGACAGCCTGCCGCCTGTTGGGGTTGTGTGGCACCCGTTTGGCTTAGAATACTGTTCGTGGCCGCGCATCGAGAGGGCTCAGGGCGATGAAGCTAGACAGGTGGTCCGGCCGCGGGGCTGAGAGGACCGGCGGACGACGCGGTACGGGGAGGCGGGCGAGGACACCCACGCCGATCTTCGTCACGCCCAGGATCGCGGCCATCCTCGTGGTGCTCGGGGCCGCGGTCCTCGCCTACGTCCTGTACGCCGCGCCGGGCATTCTCGTCGTCGCGCTCGGTGGGACGGCGCTCGCGGTGGTCCTCTCGTTCCCGGTGCGGGCCCTCTCGCACGTGATGCCGCGGGGACCGGCGATACTGCTGACCTTCCTGGGGTTGCTCGGGATGGTGGCCCTGGCGCTCGGGTACCTCGTGCCGCTGCTGGTGCAGCAGATGAGCCGCCTGATCGTCAGGACGCCCGACATCGCCAACAGCGCCAACCGGCTCCTTATCGACGCCATAGCCTTCCTCGATAAGCGCGAGCTGCTGCCCGGCTCCGACCCGGAGGCGTTCGGCAGGAACCTGGTAACGGACCTCTTCGACCGTGCCCAGAACCTCACCGAGGGTCTGCTCAGGGACCTGATCGTCTTTATCCCCCAGGTCTTCAACTTCGGGGTCATCCTCTTCGCGGTTCTCTTCGTCGCGGCGTATCTGCTCGTGGACGTCCGCAAGGTCAAGGCGGCCTACCTCAGGGCATCCCCGAAGCGCTACAGACATGACGCCAGGGACCTGTGGGACGCCTTCGGGGTCTCGCTCTCGCGCTACCTCGGCGGCCTCATCTTCGTAGCCACAGTCCAGGGGGTGCTAGCCGGGGTGGCGCTCTGGGTCCTCGACGTGCCCTTCGCCCTCCTGCTCGGCGTGTGGGTCTCGATCACGGCGATCATCCCCTACCTCGGGGCCTTCCTGGGCGCGATACCCGCGGTCACGCTCGCTTTCTTCCAGTCGCCGACGACCGGCGTGCTCGCGGTGGTCGCCTACGTTCTCATCCAGCAGCTAGAGGGCAACTACCTCACGCCGCGCATCCAGGGTCAGGCGCTGCACGTGCACCCGATCCTCGTGCTTCTGGCCGTGATCGGGGGCGGACAGCTTGCGGGGCTGGCGGGCGTGATCTTCGCCGTCCCGATCCTCGCCGTATTTCGCGTCTTCTTCGATTTCTTCCGGGCCCGCCTCCGCACGAGCCCGGAGGCGGAAGGCCCGCTTAGCTGACTTCCCCGCCGGACCCCTAATTATCCCGCAGGAACGAGACCAGACGCTCGTAGCACCCCTCGAGCAGCGGAATCTCCGCGTATTCGGCCTCCTGGTGCGCCTGCGCCGGCGTCCCCGGCCCGAAGTTCGCCGCGGCCACCCCGCGCTGCGCGAAGCGTGCCACATCCGTCCATGCCTGCTTCGGCCTCACCTCGAGACCCGTCTCGATGAGGCGCCTCAGCAACGGGTTGTCAAGCTCCACCGGGCCGCTCGGGGCGAAGTCCACGACCTCGTAGCGAGCCTCACTTCCCACCAGCGCGCCGAAGATGTGGCGCACCTCCTCGATCCCCCTGCCGGGTGCGAACCGGTAATTGACGTTGATCCAGAACTCGTCCGGGACTACGTTCTTGGCGCGCCCGCCCCGCGCCATCGTCGGCACGAGCACCTCGTAGAAGGTGAGCCCCTCTACGACGACCTCCTCGCGTTGCCTCTCGTGCAGCCTGCGCAGGAACTCGCTCGCCGCTGTTATGGCGTTCTCTCCCTGCCAGGGCCGGGCGGAGTGGGAGGGACGGCCCCTGAAGGTCACCTCTACGTGGGCGGACCCCACGCATCCGATCTCGAGTGCTCCCGCCGTAGGTTCCAGGACGAGAGCGAGGTCGGAGCCGAGCACGTCCGGGACCTGCGCGAAGACCGTCTCGAGGCCGTTGTCTTTGTAAGGCCCCTCCTCCCTCTCGTAGAAGATGAAAAGGGGTTCCGCCCACGCGTTCTCCCACGAAAAGTCTTCGAGCAGGGCGAGCATCACGGCGTCCCCGGCCTTCATGTCCGAGGCGCCGCGGCCGTAGATCCTCTCGTCCTCGACGCGCACCGGCAGTCCTCCCTCGGGCTCGGGGACGGTATCCAGGTGTCCGGCGAAGGCTATACGGGGTCTCGAAGCGTCGGGCTCCGCCCGGCCTGCGACGAGGTTGTTAGAGATCCGGCGCACCTCCCAGCCGCCCAGCCGCGACACGCGCGTCTCGAGGTCGTCGCACAGGCGCTTCTCCTCGCCGGTGACGCTGGGACGTCGGAGCAACCAGAGGAGGTGCCCGAGCAACCGCTCCCTCAAACGCTCACCCCGAACTGCCTCAGCGCCTCGTTCAGGGAGGTCTTCTGGTCGGTGGAGGCCCGCCGCCTCCCGATAATGAGGGCGGTCTGGAGCTGGTAGGAGCCCGCCGGGAACTCCCTGGCACGCGTGCCCGCGACGACGACGGAGCGCGCCGGCACGCGGCCGCGGTAGACGACTTCTTCTTCACCTGTAACGTCTATGATCCGGGTCGAGCTCGTGAGCACCACGTTGGCGCCGAGGACCGCCTCCTCCTCGACGCGCACGCCCTCCACCACTACGGCTCGCGAGCCGACGAAGGCCCCGTCCTCGATGACGACCGGCATCGCGCCTGGCGGCTCGAGGACGCCTCCGATCCCGACGCCGCCGGCAAGGTGGACGTTCCTGCCGATCTGGGCTCCCGAGCCGACGGTCGCCCAGGTGTCTACCATAGTCCCGCTCCCGACCCACGCCCCGATGTTCACGTACCCCGGCATCACGACGACGCCCGGCTCGACGAAAGCCCCGTAGCGGACCGTGCCAGGCGGCACCACCCGCACCCCGGCCTCCCGGAGGTTCTTCTTGGTGGGTATCTTGTCGTGGTACTCGAAGGGACCGACCTCTATGGTCTGCATCTCGGCTATCGTGAAGTACAGGTTTATAGCCTTCATCACCCACGCGTTGGACGACCACTCGCCGTCCCTCTTCTGCGCAACCCTCAACTCGCCGCGGTCGAGCGCAGCTACCGCCTCGAAGACGGCGCGGCTGTGTTCCTCGTCTTCGAGCAACGGCCGGTCCTCGAACGCGGCCTCTATCCTCTCCCTCATGCGGTCAGCCCTCTTCTCTTTGTGCGAGCTTTCGGCGACACTACGGGCGCAAGTTTAGCAGGAGGCCGGGCGGGCGCCGGTATACTGCCTCCGGCCTGCGATCGGGGAGAGGAGCGCGCTAGTGTGAGCGTGTTCGCGCTGGTCCTGGTACTGGCGGCAGCCACCCTCCACGCGACCTGGAACCTTCTCGCCAAGCGCGTCGGAGACGGGGGCGCACCTTTCGTGTGGCTCTTCGGTTTTTTCGCGGCGCTGATCTACGCGCCGCTCGCGGTCGTCGTGGTGCTCCTGGAGAGACCGCATTTCGGACCCGCCGCGCTCGTCTTCATGTTCGGTAGCGGTGTGCTGCACCTCGGGTACTTC
>DASTQK010000202.1:0-4967 GCA_035761765.1 Rubrobacteraceae bacterium | reverse complement strand
CAGCAGGGCCGCGACGGGGAGGCTGAGCAGACACGCGCAGAGGTCGGCCGGCTAGTGCAAGAACTGCCCCTGCTGCCGGTTCGTCCACTCAGCAGCTCGCCACTGCCGCAGCGCAATTAGAGAGGGCACGATTCCCTATGGCGCAGATCTACGCCAAGTGATCGGCCTTAGTCAGGAGCAAATAGACAAAACGGTTGGCATCAAGCCACACGACTCCTCACCTCACTTCGGCTACGCTTGGACGAGCTCGTGCACAACCTTCTCGGTCAAGACCCCGAGAGTCTCGGCGACGGGGAAGCTGGCGATGAAGTAGCATACCCCAACCTCGATCAGTGCGTGCTAGCAGGAGACGACCGGTGCCCTCTAGAGCCTCTGCGCCTACGGAGGCGGGCCACTAACACAGCGGGCACTCTTCCTAGCGACCTGGGGTCCTACACATCGGGGCTCCGGCCCGTTCTCTTTCCCACTTGGGGCTCCTCATTGCCTCCACCGTGACGCTTACCGACGGCACCGAACACAAAGCGCTCTTTCGGTTCGAGTAATGAGGCTGCCAGGGCCAGCGGTCCCTACCCTACGAGCGAGTGGTGTTGTGCTCGAAGGAAGAGGGTCAGCTTGCTTGGGAGAGTCCTCTGGGCTTCTCCCTTTCACCTAGTGCTTTGACCCGGCTCCGTGAGGGATCACCACGCCATACAAGGGAGGATAGGAGACGCTCACGAAAGCCGGTCTCGAAAACGCTCGTAGCGAGTACGAAGGTTAAGGTGAAAGTCTCTGGACCGGAGCTTCTCACTGTTTGTCAAATTTGTACGGCTTTTGCAGGAACATACGAGTACCGGAGGTCGGGCTCGAACCGACACGGCCCTCACGGGCCACCGGATTTTGAGTCCGGCGCGTCTACCAATTCCGCCACTCCGGCACGCTCTGGAGCGGGCGGATTATAGCATGGGGCGGGATATATCCGGGGTGTTCCGCCTTGCTTGACAACGGATACGATTCTACACATAATCCGCGTCAGTTAGGCGTTTACGGAGCGTGATCAGGGGTGATCCGTCTGCGGTCTCTGAGCCGTAGCGAGGTTGTGTGGGTGGATCACCCGCCGGACCGGGACAAGGAGGCAGAGTGAAGAGAGCGCGTCGAAGTGGAATTCTGGCGGTACTTGGGCTGGCCGCCGCCGCGTTGCTGGTCGTCGGTTGCGGCGGCGGTGCGGGTGGCGGGGGTGGCGGGGGAGAGGCTCCCACCGCCAAGATAGTGAGCGACCTCCCGCTACAGGGCGCCAACAGGGCCCAGACCACGACCATGGTCAACGCCATCAAGCTCGCGCTGCAGGAGCGGGACAACAAAGCAGGCGATATCAACATCGAGTACGAGTCGCTCGACGATGCAACGGCGCAGGCCGGCCAGTGGGACGCGGCCAAGTGCGCCGAGAACGCCCAGTCGGCGGCCCAGGACGAGGAGATTATCGGCTGGATCGGGCCTTTCAACTCGGGTTGCGCGGCGGTCGAGATCCCTATTCTCAACGAGGCGGGCCTCGGCATGATCAGCCCGGCGAACACCTACATCGGGCTGACGAAGCCGGGTGGTGAGCCGGACGAGCCGGAGAAGTACTACCCGACGGGCGAGCGCAACTACGCCCGCGTGATCGTGGCCGACGACAAGCAGGGCCAGTCTGGCGCCGCGCTGATGGTGGAGGAGGGCTGGGAGAGCGTCTACATCCTCGACGACAAGGAGACCTACGGCAAGGGGCTCGCCGACCAGTTCGAGCAGGCGGCGGAGGACCAGGGCATAGAGGTCGTCGGGCGCGAGGGGATAGACGGCTCAGCGTCCAACTACCGCTCGCTGATGAACAAGATCGCCCAGGACCAGCCCGACGCCATCTACTTCGGCGGCATCATCGAGAACAACGCTGCCCAGCTGATCAAGGACAAGATCGGGGCCGGGATGAGCAACGAGGAGGTTGCCTTTATCGGGCCCGACGGCATCTTCGTGGACGAGCTCATAAGCCAGGCGGGCGACTCCGCGGAGGGCATCTACGTCACCTTCGGCGGGTTGCCCCAGAGCGAGCTCTCCGAGGAGGGCCAGCAGTTCGTCCAGAAGTACGAGGAGCAATACGACGACCCCATTCAGCCGTACACCGCCTACGCTTACGAGGCGGCCAACGTCATGCTCGACGCCATCGAGAAGGCATCCGAGGAGGCAGGTGGCGACGTGCCCGACCGTCAGGCTGTGATAGAGCAGATCTTCGCCACCGAGGACTACCAGGGCGCCCTCGGCACCTGGAGCTTCGACGAGGACGGTGACACGACCCTCACCGAGCTCTCGGTTCAGACGGTCGAGAACGGCGAGTTCAAGCTCGACCGCGTCCTCGACGTCTCCGAGCTGCAGTAGAGATGGCGCCAGAGCGGGGGCCGGCAAGGCTGGCCCCCGGCTCCCGACCCAAGGAAGCTCATGACGACGGTTGAGGCGGCGAAGCCCCGCTCGAAGAGTCTAATCCAGAACATCAGGTCCTCGAGCTGGAGCTCGCGGATCGCGGTGGCCCTCATCGCCATCCTGACGGTATTGCTTGCCATAGAGGCGGTAAGGGAGCCGGGGCAGTTCGCCTCGCAACTGGTAATCGGCATTACCAACGGTGCCATCATCGCGCTCATCGCGCTCGGCTACACGCTGGTCTACGGGATCATCGAGCTCATCAACTTCGCCCACGGCGACAACTTCATGATCGGCTCCTTCGTAGGGCTGACCGTTCTTAGCGGAACGTTCTTTGGCCTCAGCTTCTTCGCCCCGATCACCGACGACTCCGGGGTCCTGATCAGGGTGGCCGGGGTCCTCATAGCCATGGCGGCCGCCATGATCGCGTGCGGGCTCCTCGGCGTAGGGATCGAGCGGGTAGCGTACAAGCCTCTGCGGAATTCGCCGCGGCTGGCCGTCCTGATCACGGCCATCGGCATGTCCTTTATTCTCCAGAACATCGGTCTCGCGTGGAAGGGGCCAGCCCAGGTTCCGTTCCCCGAGCTCATCTCCAACGCGAACATCCTGCCGACCGACGCGATCATCTTCCGCTGGAAAGACCTCCTCGTGATCGGGGTGACGGTGCCGCTGCTCGTGGCCCTCTCCTACTTCATCGGCAGTACCAGGCAGGGGAAGGCGATGCGGGCCGTCGCGCAGGACAAACAAGCGGCGGCGATGGTCGGCATCAACGTCAACCGCACGATCTCCATAACGTTCCTCCTGGCTGGCATTCTCGCCGGAGCCTCGGGCGTGATGTACGGGCTCTTCAACGGCATTACGGTCTTCAACGTGGGGTTCCAGCAGGGGCTCTACGCGTTCACGGCGGCGGTTCTCGGGGGCATCGGCAACCTGACCGGGGCTGTGGTCGGGGGGTTCCTCATCGGCATCATAGGCTCCATGGCTGACCAGTACATAGGCGTCAGGTGGACCGCGATTGTGATCTTTGCTGTGCTCATCATGGTCCTTGTGTTCCGGCCGACGGGTCTCCTCGGGGACCGCTCGGCGGTACAGGGGGGCGGAGCGTAGCACCATGGCCCTGCTGAGAAAGTACGGGCTCCCGGCGCTACTCATCGTGGCGGCGTTCGTCTTCCCAATAGTGGATAGCGCGTTCGACCTGGAGCTTATCTTCCCGGTAATCATCATCGCTATCTACATCTTGCTGGCGCTTGGCCTGAACATCGTCGTCGGGTTCGCGGGCCTCCTGGACCTGGGCTTCGTGGCGTTCTACGCTCTGGGCGCCTACGTCGTCGGCTGGCTCGCCTCCAGCCACTTCAAGCAGGTGAGCATCTCGTTCGGGGCGACCGCGACCTCGATCACCGGCGAGGACCCGGCCGGGATACACATCTCGTTCTGGGTCATCCTCTTCATCGCCGCGGCCTTCACGGGTCTGTGCGGCGTGATCATCGGCGCGCCCACCCTGAGGCTGCGCGGGGACTACCTGGCCATAGTCACGCTGGGGTTCGGAGAGATCATCCCGAAATTCTTCCAGAACGCAGACAACCTCGGCGGCTTCAACCTGTCCAACGGCACGATAGGCATCAAAGCCATAGACTCGCCAGGGTTACAGTTCCTGCCCGACACCTTCGATGCCTGGCAACGCTTCGGGACACTGTATCTGCACCCGTGGTACTACACGATCCTGGTTCTGGTCTTGATCACGGTCTATATCAACGTGCGCCTCAGGGACTCGAGGCTGGGGCGGGCCTGGATCTCGGTGCGCGAGGACGAGACAGCCGCGGCGGCCATGGGCATCAACCCGGTTACGACCAAGCTCTGGGCCTACGCCCTGGGAGCGGTCTTCGGGGGCATAGCGGGAGCCTTCTACGGTGCGTTCATAAAGAACATCTTCCCGGATGCCTTCTCGTTCAACATCTCGATCCTCATTCTGTGCATGGTTATCCTCGGGGGCATGGGAAACATCTACGGCGTGATCCTGGGCGCGATCATCCTGCAGGGTCTCAACTTCTACCTGCTGCCGCAGATAAACGAGTGGGTCCACGCGATTGGCAACGCGGTCGGGAGTCCCGCGCTCAGCCAGGCGGACATCCCGAAGTACAACTTCTTGCTGTTCGGCCTCCTCCTTGTCCTCATGATGCTCCTGCGGCCCGAAGGCATCATCCCCAACCGCCAGCGCGCCGAAGAGCTGCGCGACGAGGACCCGGGTACCGGCGACGCGATGGGGGGCAGCGCGCGTGCCTGAGGCAAACGGCGCCAGCATCCTCCAGGCGCGCGGGATCACCAAGGTCTTCGGCGGCCTCATAGCCGTCAGCGAGGTGGACTTCGACATCCCGGAGCTCTCTATAGTGAGCCTGATCGGGCCGAACGGCGCAGGCAAGACCACGTTCTTCAACATGGTTAGCGGCCTCTACGAGCCTACGGCCGGGAGCTTCGTCTTCCAGGACCGCGACATAACGAAGTTCGGGGCACATAAACGCGCCCAGATGGGGATCGGGCGCACCTTCCAG
>DASTQK010000201.1:0-2295 GCA_035761765.1 Rubrobacteraceae bacterium | reverse complement strand
CCTCCCTGTATGATAGTTTGGCATGCTTTACCCGCAGGTCATCTTTGTCAATCCGGAGGGAAACTGCATTTTTGCACCTTACTCGAACCTGAACTTCTTAGAACTCCGTTATGACGATGTTCGCAGAATTTACCTTCCACGCAGCAAACTAAGACATAAACCCTGTGACACGGGGGTGCCGCAAGCCTGGCGGAAATTCGCGAGTATCGGCGAAGGTTTCGGGTCGCGCGGCTGAACTGGCTCCAAACTTCCGCCTGTGACATCCTGCCCCTCCCACGAAGGAACGGTGAGGGGGGAAGATGGACGGAAGAAGACGGCGCAAGGTCGAACACACCGACGACTGGCAGGAGTTGCTCTCCCTCTTTGACTGGCCGGAGCAGGAAGCCTACGAGGAGCTGAGGCCGCTGGTACTGTTCGGCGACTCCGTGGCCGAGAGGGCGAGGGAGACCGGAACCCCGGAGCGCACGATGTACCGCAGGATGGAGCGCTTCGAAGGCGACGGCATGGCGAGCCTTTTGGGGTCGGACCCGGCCACCCACAGGGCAAAGCGCCAAGGCCTGGAGCCGGCCATCAGGCGGATGATCGTCGAGCTGAAGGCCGAGCACCCGAAGCTCAACAACAACGAGATCAAAAACATCGTCTACGTCCGCGGCGGCAGGAGGCTCGGCAAGCACACCGCGGCGAGGGTCCTCTCCGAGGAGGTCGTCCCGCTGAAGCTCTCGCGCCTGTTCGAGCCCTACCACGAGGCCGCGAGCCGCCGGGAGGCACGCGAGGCGGTGGTCGCGCTGCACCTCGACGGCTGGAGCGTGAAGGCCATAGCCTCCTACCTGAAGGTGAGCAGGATGACCGTCTACCGTGTCCTCGGCAGATGGCTCGAAGAGGGCGAGGAGGGCCTCGCCGACAAGCTTCCCGGCAGGCCGAAGGGCGTGCGCAAGATGGACCTCGCCACCATGGACTTCATCCGCCGCGCGCAGGAGAACCCCGAGCTGGGCGCGTTCCGCGTACACGCCGCCCTACAGCAGAAGAGGGGCGCCGAGGTGAGCGTCCGAACCGTGGGCAGGGTCATGGCCGTCCACCGCGGCCTCTACGGGCTCGGCAAACCGAAGAGGAGTCCGCACCAGAAAAAGGCCATGCCCTTCCGGGCGAAGAGGCGACACGAGATCTGGAGCGCCGACGTCCGCTACGTGGACCACAACCTTCCGCCGGAGGAGCATGAGGGCAACGTCTACGCCATCTCCATACTCGAGAATTACAGTCGCCTCATCCTCGCGAGCGCCGTCTCACGCACCCAGGACACCACCGCGTTTTTGCGCGTCCTCTATGGCGCCGTCGGGCGCTACGGCGCTCCGGAGAGGCTCGTCACCGATGGGGGCGGCATCTTCAAAGCCAACCAGGCGAAGTCCGTCTACCGGGCTCTAGGCGTGGAGAAGGAGCGAATCGAGCGGGGCAAGCCGTGGCAATCGTACATAGAAACAACGTTCAACATTCAACGCCGAATGGCCGATTTCCACTTCGCCGGGGCCGAGAGCTGGATCGAACTCCTCGCGGCGCACGACCTCTTCGTGGAGGACTACAACGCCCAGAGCCACTGGGCGCACCGGGATCGCCAAGACGGCCGCAGGAGCCCGCGGGAGGTGTTGGGGTTCTACACAGCTCCCTTGCGCTACCGCGAGGACGACCTCGAGAGGGCGTTCTTCTGGACCCGCTTCTCGCGCGTGCTCGACCCGCTCGGTTACGCCCGCTTCAGGGACTGGAGGCTGTACGCAGAGGAGGGGCTCGCCAGAAGGGACGCCGCCATCTGGCTGCAGCCGAGGAGCCTCACCATCGAACGCGAAGGCGAGACGCTCTCACGCTACGACGTCGAACTCGCGCCCGACACGGGTAAGCTACAAAGCGTCGGTCGGCCGAGGCTGTTCGAGACCTCGCACCAGCGGAGCCGGCTGCAGCCGAGGCTCTTCGCGCTTGATGAGGCCGGCTGGCTGAAGATCCTCAAGCTGGACGAGTACGCGCCCCGGCGGGCGCGCCGGCCGCTGGCCCTGCAGCAAGCGCTGTTCGCTTATCTCGATGCTCTCTGAGTCCGGTGAAGTCAATCTTTCGACTCCTGCCACGCATTTAGCACCCATGCGTCACAAGGTTAATGTCTTAGTCTGTAGAGCTCGACTTTAGCCATTCTTGAGCGCAAGGGGTAGGGTACGCTCTCGTCACCCATCCGCTCAAAGAGAGGCGATCGAAGTGCGTACCCTACCCGAACAGATGATACGGCTTTTGGCCCCGTTCGCGCCACTTTTCTCAAAG